>NZ_LEKM01000001.1 GCF_009761375.1 Ursidibacter arcticus
AAAGCAGATAGCAAACCAGACAGTGAAGAAAGCAGCCCTAAAGAAGTCACTAAGATCGAAGGTGGCAACCCAGCTGATCACCTAGGCGATACCCAAGACCCAACTGCCCCAACCTTAACCAAAACAAATGACGCAGGTAACCCTGCTGAAAAAGGCGATGGTGCAGTGAAAGTTCAGCTTCCAACTGATGCGGTAGAAGGCGATAAAGCAGAAATTACCTTTACTGATGAGCAGGATCACCCTGTTAAAGCCGTTTACGAAAAACAAGCGGATGGCAGCTGGAAACTTGATCCTGAAGCAAGCGAAAACGTGCCAGAAAACACCCTACCAGAAACAGTGGAGAAAGATACACCATTTATTATCCCTGAAGAGAAATTAAAAGATGGTACAGAGGTAACAGCAAAATCGACTGATGTCGCAGGAAAAGAAACCCCAGCAACACCAGTGAAAGCAGGCTTTGACAAGCCAGTGACAACACCAGCGTTATCAGAAGGCTATCCGAAGTCACAAAACACCTCAGGTAACCCTGATACGGATGCGGCAGATCAAGCAGTACTCGTTGGAACTGCAGATCCAAAAGCGGTGATTAAAGTTCAAGATAAAGAGGGCAACCCATTAACGCCAACTGCAACGGTAAATGATGAGGGTAAATTTACCTTAACCATTCCTAAAGAAGATTTAGCGAAAGGGCCATTCAAACTTATTGCTGAATTAACCGAAAACGGAACAACGGAAAGTAGCAACCCAACAGATCCGATTGCTGTTGCACAAACCGTACAACCGGGTACACCAGTTGCAAACCCAACTGTTGAAGCAACGCCATCAACAGACAAAGGCGGCTATCCGAACGATAACACCCCACCACCAGCCCCAACCATTAATGTTGGCGACAATGGTGATGGCAAAGTTACCGTAGGCTTGCCAACAGATGCGAAAAATGGCGACAAAGTCACCATTACTTACTTTGATGAAGCAACAGGTGAAAAGAAAGAAGTGGTGGTCACCAAAGCTCAAGATGGTTGGAAAGTCCCAGCAGATAGCCCAATTCCACAAGATAAGATCAACGGAAACAACCTTGAAATCCCAGCGGATAGCGTAAAAGATAACTCGGAAGTGACCGCTCGTACCCAAGATTTAGCGGGTAACTTATCAGAGAAAAAGAAAGGTACTTCAAAATATGATGAAGTGACGGCAACACCAAGCTTAACGGTTAATGCGATTGATACGGCTGAAAAAGCGGACAATACGATTGACGCGTTAGTGGTAACAGGTACAGTGAAAAAAGATAACACTCCTGAAAATGGTGCGAAAGTCAAGCTCCTTCATAATGGTGCTGAAGTTGTTCCAACTGACAAAGGCTTGGTAGCGAATGATGAAGGTGAATATAAAGCTGTGCTTGTGAAAAAAGGCACACCAGCTGATGTAAAAACTAAGCTAGAAACCGCATATCCAAACCACACAATCATTGAAGTAGAAGAAGTACCAACTACAGGTAATCTCACTGTGATTGCTCAAAAAGAAGGTAAAGCACAAAGCCCGAATACTGATGCAGCAATCCCAACTACATTGGCTAACGATACAACGGATCACCCGTTAGATAAAGAAGCTCCAACAGCACCAGGATTGCAAGCTTTCGGCTTTGCAGATGGTCCAGAAAAACAGGGTGATGTTGAAGTGACTTTCCCAACAGATGCGGTAGAAGGCGATACGGTTGCAGTAACCATTACCCCACCAGCAGGTAGTGCAGATACAACACCAACAGTAATCACCTTTACAAAAGGTAAAGATGCTTGGACGTCAAACCCAGCATTACCAGCAGGCTACACAGTAGATGGCAATAAATTACATATTGAATCAACGTCTATTCCTGATGATGCAACAGTAAGTGCAACCTCAACTGACCTAGCAGGTAAAACAGCAGATGGGCAAGCGGTTACAGCTCAACAAGATCCAAGACAGACTAAATTGGAAGATGAGGTAACAGTTGCAGCAGTTGATACTGACGGAAGTGCTAATACAACGGCAGAAATCATTACCATCACAGGTAAAGCGGAAGCGGGTGCAAAAGTAACACTTTATAAATCAGACGGAACAACCAAGATTGCTGAGTTCGATGTACCTGCTGCACAACCTGGAGCTAATGGTGAAACCCCAATGGGCGACTTTACCTTCACTGTTCCAAGCGAACATATCCCAACAACGGATACTGCCAAAGACTTCGTAATTAAAGCAAAAGTACCGAATGTTGCGTCAGAAAAATCAATAGACGTAGATGTAACCACCGCACCAGGTAAACAAAGTGATTTAGACAAAGTTACTTTAACTGGCACAGCAGCAGATCACAAAAACCAAGTGCTTGAATTACACAAAGATGGTGTAAAAGTTGGCTCTGTTACTACAAATGAAAGCGGTGAGTTTACCTTCAACATTACCAAAGGCGATGCAAACAACAACGCAACCGATGGCAATGTTAAAGTCACTGACTTACCACAAACAGATGCACTTACCAGCTTTGTGGTGAAAAAACCAGATGGCACAGCAGTCGCGTTCAACGGAACAGCAGAGCGTAAAACAGAAGGTTCTCAACATACTGGCGATACAACTGCACCAGAGCTTGAAGCGACACTCACAGTACAGTTACCAAACCGCCCTGTGAAAGTAGATAAAGCTGAGCCAGTGGATACCAAAGATGAAAAAGCAAATGCGTTAGACATCAAGTTACCAAATTCACCAGTTGACCAAGATGAACTTCACGTCATCGTTAAAACCAAAGAGGGTGAGAAAAAAGTTGTCTTTACTTATGAAAATGGCGATTGGAAAAAAGGTGGTGATACTCTCAATGTTGGCGAAACCAAACCAACATTAGGAACTGATGGTAAATATAGCATTAGCATTCCAGCAGACGCGCTGAAAGAAAATGACACCTACACCGTCATTCACCGCGACCTTGCAGGTAATGCCAAAGTTTACAGTGCACCAGTTTCAGAAAAATTCGACTCAAGCCCAGAGAAAGTTGATGCTCCTGTGGTTTACACCGGTACGAAAACAACAGAAGCAGGTAACGGCGAGAATATGCTTGTAACTAAATTTGCAGGCAAAGATGAACCAACAAAACCAGCAGCAGTAAATGCAGGTGACATCGTATTCCGTCCAGGTTTGGATAACACCAAGTTAGAAGTGAGCTTTGTGAAGAAAGATAGCGATTTAGCAAATGTTGATAAAGCTAGAGATGTTATTTACGGTAAGTTAGAAGGCGATAAATTCAAGTTCTACAAAGATTCAGCCTACAACACACCAGTTGAAGAGGGATTAGTAACCGAAATTACAGGGCAAGATGGCTACACCCATTATGTTATCCCAGCGGATAAAGTGGTAGACAACTCACAATTTACCGTAGTAGGCATTAACGAAGGTGGAAAACGCTCAGACAACCCAGCTGATGTTGCAACCTCAGTGGCACAGGCAGAATACACCGCAGGCTTTGACGATAAAACCGACAAAGCAGTGGGCGATCCTGCAATTGCACAGGCTAATGCAACTAGCAACATCACTATCACGCCAACAGCAGCAGTGGATACTGACGGTGATAACAGCAACATAAACAACAACGCTGACGCTAACAAAGTCGCAGTGAAATTTGATGCAAGCCACTTAGCTGGAACATCTGCAGAAGCTCTAGGCTTAAAAGTGAATGGTGATAAAGGTGCAGATAATCAAATTATCGTTGCACTTAAACAGCCAAATGGCAAATGGAAACTTGTACAGTCAGATAAAGCGACATTAGATGAAGCACTGAATGCAACTCATTCAGATGACTTATCTGAAGTCTCTAATGGAGTGGCAACCATTGATGCTGAAACAGGTAAAATTACTCTGAACAAAGCAGTAGTAAATGGTACGGGTGGCGAGGATAACAAAACCTCCGAAGTGAAAGCTAAAGCAAAAGATGCTTATGGTAATAGCTCAACGGAAGTGTCTCACTCAGCAACACACGCAGATCCTGCAACGCCAATGGTAGATAGACCAAACATTGAAGATTTAGGTAGTGGTAAAGCCACCATTACATTAGGTGCTAATAATGATGGAATGGTTGTTGAAACTCAAGGCAAAAAACTTACGGTATCAAAAGGCAATGATGGCAAATATGAAATCAATCCGCAAGATACTGCAGGTGTAGAGATTGACCCAATTACAGGCAGAGTAACCGTAACGGTAACTGGAACAGATATCGTAGACGTTAGTGCGACAGGTAAGAGAGGTAATGATTCATCAACAACAGTCACCAAACAGATCAACCCAGCTAAAGATGCAACACCAGAACACACCGACCCTGTGGATTTACTTCCACTAGAAAACGGTGATGTAGAAGTGAAACCAGGTACGGATAACAAGAAAATTCGTATTAGCTACACCGCACCTGACGGCACAGCACATAACGATGTTGAGCTAGTGAAAGGCAGTGATGGCAACTGGACACCATCAACCAGAGCGGAAGATTTCACCGTTGCAAATGGCAAAATTACCTTGAAAGCAAGTGCGGTAAAAGATATGACGGAAGTGACCGCTATCGGTAACAACGGTAATCAAGATCAAGAAGGCAATGCAAGTGCCTATCCGTTTGTGGATGATAATAGTCTTGGTGTTGCCGATAAACCTTGGTTACACCCAAGCGACAACAATATGTCGATTGAAAAAGGTGCAGATAACCACCGTGTTGATGTAACCTTTAAACCAAAAGGCAAGGCAGGTACTCAAGAAACCATCACCGCAAAATTAGTGGAAGGTGGCTACTGGGTATTAACAGATAGCAATGGTGCACCAGTTGATCCTGATGTGGCAGAAATTAACCCTGATAACGGCACAATCACCCTCAAAGGTGGTGCAGTAGAGCCAAACACAAGCATTACTGCAACAGGGCATAATTTACAAGAAACAGCACAGGGGGTTTATACACCTGATAATAACCGCCCAGCTGATACTGCAAGTGGCACAACAGAAGCAGCTCCGTTGCCACCACAGCCGCCTGCAAAACCAAAAGAAACGCCACCTGCTACATTGGGGAATGAAGGCGATATTCACATTGTATCTGTATCGGATAGTGAATTTAGAGTAGTTGATAAAAATAATTCGTATAGTAGCTCTAATATTCGAATATCATTTAAAGTATATGATATGCAAGAAGGTAAAATTAAAGATGCCACGATATGGGTTGGTGAGCCAACACATGAGGGGTGGGCTAAAGTATTTAGAGTTGATGGTCAAGTTGTTGAAAGTGTTCGTGATGCAAATGTTGGCAATAACACTCAAGAAACATCGTATAAAAATAAAAACAACATAGTCTTTAGCGGAACAGAACGTTATAAACTGGTTGCGGATAGCCCTGCAGATAGTAGCTTGAATGGTCCGAATGACCCTAACCTAAAAATTACTTTAGAGCAAATCAGTGGGGGACATGCTACAGATTCAGGTGGTACAGTAGTAGATACTCCAGTCAAAGATAAATACCTGAAAAATGAGGTTGTTTATGGAGCCTCTCCTGATGATGAAACAAAAGATCCATCAGATAAAGTAGGATATAGTCATATGACTGGTACAGATAAAGGCGGTGTTATCATCAAACCAGCTTCTGACGCAAATTATTTAAGCGTTCAGTATGTTGATGAAAACGGAAGAACGAAATATGCCTCTTTAACCAAAGAGAATGGCTCGTGGAAACTTGTGGGTGATAAAAACGATTTTGATCTTTCTGATCCAAACAATCTGAAGATCAAAGCCGATAGCCTGCGTGATAATCAGCAAAATGGTGTAAGCGTAAAACAACGCCAAGAAGGTAAGGCTCTATCTGATGCACAGCCTATTACACCTCAAGAAGATTACGTACCACCAGCACCGCCAGCACCACCTGTGAAATCACTTGTGGATACGCTAAATGACATTAAAGCAGGACAACCACATACGAATACGGTTGATCGTTTAAGTACAGGCAGACCTGCTGCAATGAAAGATATGGCAGACTTTACTAAAAACGAGGGTGGAAATGTTCAAGGCGGTCTTATTATTAAGACAGGTTATGAACTCACTAATGATAATCAAGCTGTTCAAATTGATGGTGCGGTGAACTACGGTTCATTGATTCCGATGAATATTGATATGAAAGGTGGCGATGATGTATTAGTGGTTGAAAACCAAGTGCAGTCTACAACTATCAAGCTCGGTGAAGGAAATAACTTACTTGCAGTTGGTGTTGCAAACCCTGGTTTTGATCTCTATGAAGATAAAACAAAACACGCAACAGACGGACGCTATGTTTTCGCTAATACAGGAAAAACACCAGGAAACGGATATGCTAAAGTCCCTCATATTGAGAACCAACACGGAGCTAATGGTGGTAATATCATTAACTCGAAAGTTGAAGGTGGCAATGGCGATGACGTTATCTTAATCGGCGGAAGTAACTCAAATGGTCTTGTAAGTACTCGTGCTGCAATTACAAAAGATAGTAGCATTGACTTAAAAGGTGGTAACGATGCACTTATCATTGCACCTCTCACTAAAGGTAGAGCAGGAAGCATTGAAGGTACAGTTAATATGGGTGCTGGCAACGATAAACTGGTTGCACCAGAAATCGCAAACGGTGGTAAAGTTTATATGGGTGATGGCAATGATATTGCTCAAATTAACCGTATGGACGGTGGTTCTTCAACCGTACTCGATATGGGTAGAGGCGACGATAAAGTTGAATTTACTGCATACGGCGATACAACCTTTATGGACGGTATCGTAAATGGTGGTGCAGGTTACGATGTTTTCGTACTCCGCAAACCATCTGGCGATAATGGTGAACAAGTTAGAAATGTATTTAAAGCTGCACCTGAAACTCACCTTTCAGCGTCTAAACTCATTAGCATTGAAGAAGTGAGAATGGAAAAAGGCTCTGCTATCGACATTTCTGCAGATTACCTAAGAAAAGGCAACATTCCAGTGTTGAAACTGCTTGCAGAGGGTAATGATAAATCAGCAGGTTCTGTAGGTGGTAATGATGCTCGCTTAGTGGATTTAGGGGCAAATGACTCAAATAATAAATTATCAGGTCAAAGTCTAGGTGAATTTAAAGCCGCAGGTCAAAAAACCGAAGGTGGAATTACCTACGATGTTTACACCGCTCCAGGTGCACAAGTTTGGATTGAACAAAATGGCGGATTTACGATTATCTAACCGTTAATTTCAATTTAAACATAACTTAACCCAAACGGACACAGATCAAAATGTGTCCGTTTTTATTTGTGCGATAATTTATATTACGGAGGGGATTTTTTATGGACGGTGATTTTTTGCGGACGATAATTTTTTACGGACGCCAGCGTGGCGTCCCTACATATACTTCGTTAATGTATTTTTATTTCGTTAATCTATTTAATTAAAAAACCATTCATTTTTAATAAC
>NZ_LEKM01000002.1 GCF_009761375.1 Ursidibacter arcticus
AATGTTCCACGACTTTTCGTATGGTGATATTCGGCAAAATCACTGAATGTACTCGCTGTGCTTAACACTAAATCATTCTTCGCAATAGCGGACAACTTCGCTTTCGCTTCCAATGTTGCACCTTCCGAGTAAATATGATGCCCTTTCAGCACTACATCGCCAGCTCCTTTTATATGGCTTACCGCAACATCTTGGACTTTTTCATTACGATAATGGTTACCACCGCCCATCTTTTCATCAAAGCCCACGGCTAAAGCGGTGAGATTGAGGTTATTTTTTGCAGATATGTAGCTTTGACCCTTGCCGTCATTGATAATGTCGGCACCGGCAATATTGATGTCATTTGCTTGAATTTGTAGACTACCGTCTGAGCCTTTAACGTGCAGCAAACCTTTGCGAGCAATCGTGGTGTCGGTGCGTTGATAGCCTTGTTCATTCACCGAAGTGGTATGTGTCGTACTGCTGTGGTTAAAATTACCTGCAACCTTAAGCAGTATTGCACGGTCTGCTTCAATCACCCCACCGATATTCTCTACATTGCCGCTGATGTTGCCTGTAATGGCTCCGGCTTGAATATTGCCACTGTTGCGAATACTGTCGCTGTCAAAGCGGACTAATTCCCTTCCTGCGACTGTGCCGTTATTGATAAACTCACCACCACTGTGTTTTATGCTATTCCCTGAGAGCAAAACACCGTTACCCGTTATGTCGCCTTTTTTCACCAAGGAATAAGTAAGTAAGACGCCACTTGCATCAAATACGAGCGGTAAATTTACAGCTAGAATTTGTAAAATTTTAATCATAAATAACCGCTTGTATTACCTCTGTGTTTTACATTGTATGTTGTGAATAATTTTTTATGATGAAGAAGGCTTGATTTTCAAGGTTTCTAAAGATCAAATTATAAATAGTATACTTTGTGGAACACATCCCTTTTAAATATCTACTCAAAATAATATTTTTTATCCAAATAAGAATACATTCCAAGAAGTATGCCTATTAATATACTAGCTCTATCACTATAGTGTTTTAGTTTTTCTGTACTTATATTTTCAACTTCAAAAATATCACTTTCATTTACATGAAACTGGAAGCTAGAAGTTATAGATGTAGAGAAAAAATAAAATATTTCCACTATTTTTTTTTCTATTTTATCCTCTTCACGGTACAAAAATGAAATTTCCAATAGTTCTTTTTCTATCTCTAAATAATTATTCATATCAAAGAACCCCTCATCTAGCAATAAAATAAAGTTATCTACCTTAGATTTAAGCAATGTATATTTCATACTAATCTCCTATTCTATTCAAATTAGCATCGTAAGTTCCCATTCTAGTTTCTTTTTTCCCTAGATTTTTAATAGAGTCAGCCATTTTCCAAACCCCTCCATTATGGGCACCACCTTGATTTCTTCCATTTCCAACATCTATGGTTATATATCGCCCTTTATTATCTTTATAAATAGCTTCTCCTTTTAATGTTTGATTCGTTTTTTCGAATCCTAGTTTTCTTGCTGCTTCTGTTGCTTCGGGAGTCGTGTAATAAACATGCCCCTTAGTTGCTCTTAAGCCATTTCTATTCGGGAAGCTATCTACGGCTTTAGTATTTATCTTAGTTGGGCTTTCAGGAGAATGCACCTTCGGATTATAATAACGACCATCACTACCTTGATACGCTGTTACTTGGTGTCCTTTCCCATCTTTAAATGTATAAAGTTTTCTTCCATCAGGAGTACTCTTTCCTGTTGCAACAGCATCAAAAGGTAGCTGATCCCAACAGTCATTATGCACCCAAACCCCTTCATTATCAGCTTTTGCACCTCTAATAAAGTAAGTATGATCTGTCGCCACAGTCATATTGTAGGCTTTGAGTGCTTCTGCTTTTATATTGACATTCGATACGGTCTGCCATTCTCCATTTGCAGATAATAATCGATAGCCTTTTTGCAGATATTGAGCATCTATCCATTGAGCCTTCGCTATCTCTCCATTGTAATAATGTCCCTCAGAAGAGGCTGGTGCAATTCCTGATAACACCTGTGTAAAGAATGGGTGAATTTTGTTTGACACAATTGTTTGGAATTTTCCTTTGCCATCTTTCACTTCTACATATACCGTATAATCATATGGATTGCTGTAGTGAGCTTGGACTTTCTGATAGGTGGTTATTCCAGTTATTTCATTTTTCGCCAGCACCTTATCGCCCACTTTAATGGATGAAATCGGTTGATAGCCTTTGTCTGTTTTAACTTCCATATCGCCACGGAAAGAGCAAGTACCTATATTCGTTCTATTTTTAGTTAGATTTGGGATTTCTATCTCTTTACCTGCTTTAGAAATTATTTTTACACCAACTCCAGCGCCTGTTTTGATAACTGCACCCGCACCAGTAAAGGCTGTTGCTACATCTGCGGCTATATTACCAATCTCTTTTCCAGCTTTGAAAGAACCTTCTGCTCCTGCTTTTTCATAGTAAGCCTGCATTTTATCAAGTTTGTCTAAATATGACTGTTTTGTCATATCTGCAATATGAGAAATCGTATCATCCCTTGCTAGTAGTTCTTTAAATGCCATAATTGTTTCAACTGGACTCGTTACCATAGATAACAATCCAGAGACGCTTTCAACAATATTCTCAGGTATACCTACAGCAACCCCAGAAGCAAAGCTTGCATCTTGCCCTACATCGATTAACCCCCAATATAGTCTAGTTTTTACTTCACAGGTCGTGTTACCATTGCATTCCTTAAGTTCTTTCTCTTGCTTTTCTTTTTGCCATTCAGCAAGGTAATTATTCTCCACCGCCCTT
>NZ_LEKM01000003.1 GCF_009761375.1 Ursidibacter arcticus
GACTAAAGTCCACCCTACAATAAATTAGTAAATAATCTAAAACTGATTTTCAGCCCACCAAGCAGCACCGATTAGCCCTGCATCTTGAGCGTAGTGGGCAAGTACGATATTTGGTCGGTAGATTTCTGGCATTTGTGCTAAGAAATACTCAACACGAGCAAGATAACCTTCGGCTAATCCGACACTTCCCCCTAGTGCAATGCGTTGAATGTCTAGGTTAATTTTTAGATCCGCAATCAGATTAGCGATCGCTTTTGCAGATTTATCCACTAAAGCCACCGCTTGTGGATCGCCTTGACGAAAGCGGTTAAATACTTCGGGCGGATCGCAAGGGTTTTCCCATTTTGCTGCATCTCGTGCAATAGCTCTGCCTGCTGCAATCGCTTCAACGCACCCCACTCTACCACAGCCACAAGGTTCGCCATTTGGGTCAGCAAGGCTATGTCCGATATGTCCTGCAACGCCATTTGTCCCTGTAAATAACTTGCGGTTTAAAATAATTCCGCCACCAACCCCTGTTGAAACGGTAATAAATGCAAAATTATCTACATCATCTTGGCGTAAAAATTCAGCACAACCTGCTGCTTGTGCATCATTCAATAATGTGATTGGTTTATCGGTATGTTTAGCAATGCTTTGTTCTAAAGGGAAAAACGCCAAATTACCTAAATTTTTAGGATTTAATGCGGTTAAGATCCCATTTTGGATAATGCCTGTTGATGCCACAGACACTTTATCAAATTGCCCTTGGAATGTTTGTAACACTTCGGCTAATGCATCATCTAGGGCTTCAGCACTTGGATTTTGTGGTGTGTGAATTTGAATACGCTGAGCGACTTGAGCATCTTTATCTTTTAAGGTAACTAATGCGGCGGCAATTTTTGTTCCGCCCACATCAATAGCAAGACAAGCGGTCATTTTATGCCCCTTTTTTACGATTATCGATAGCGGACACAAACCAGCCAACAATATGCTCTAAACGAGTAAGTGCAGATCCAACCGTTACTGCATAAGCACCATTTTCAATGGCTAATGCAGCAAGTTCAGGGGTATTATAACGCCCTTCCGCCATTACTCGGCAACCATTTGCGACTAAATCACGAACAAGTTGGACATCTGGCTCTTTTGGTGTTTCTCCACCAGTATAGCCCGACATTGTACTGCCGATTAAATCAACGCCTAATTCTTGGCAATACATTCCTTCTGTAAAGGTGGAACAATCTGCCATTGACATCGCACCGAGTTCTTGAATACGTTTTGCACAGGCTTCAATTGTTGTCGGACGAATGCGATCTGTTCCGTCAAAGGCAATAATATCTGCACCTGCATTATATAGATCATCAATATCTTGTAAGAATGGAGTGATACGAACAGGGCTATCGGGTAAATCACGTTTTACGATCCCAACAATTGGTACATTTACTACTTTTCTAACGGCTTTCAGATTTTCAATACCTTCAATACGCAACCCTGCTGCCCCACCTGCGACCGATGCTGCCGCCATTGCTGCGACAATTTCTGGAGAATCCATAGGACCATCATCAACAGGCTGACAAGAAGCAATAAGACCATTTTGTAATTGTGCTAAAATCTGTTCTTTGGATAATCTTGACATACAAACTCCATTATTTCTAATAAAAAAGAAGATTAACTCCAAGCATAATACGCTATGCTAGACAAAGCAACTAATAGACAAAAAAAGTGAGAGATAGATCAAATTTTTTTGTCCAGCATTAAATTAACTGTACAAAATTGCAAAAATTTAAAGATTTTGACAAAAAAAATCGGTATAGTAGCGGAACTTTTTTTACTGCTAATTTTAACTAAAATTAGCTCAGATTATTGACAAA
>NZ_LEKM01000004.1 GCF_009761375.1 Ursidibacter arcticus
CCGGTTTCGCCTTTGTCGCCTTTTAGTGTGCCACACATCGCAATTGTCTCTGGACTTATTCCTTCTAGTGATGATCCTGATGGTGGGCAACTATAACTTGTAGCAAGTGCTGATTGTGGTTGAGCAGAAAACGCACCCAAACCAAGCAATACCGCTAAACTTAATTTAGATTTATTAAACATAAATTGTTCCTATTTATTGTTGTGTATTTAAAACGGGATAATCGCTTAAATTACCCTTGTAAAAATTAGATAAAAACTTCCCTATCCTAAAAAAAAAAAAAAAAACACAACAAAAACACCTGATTAATAGGTGATATTTTCAATATTTTACAATTCTGACTCTCTCTAGATTAGAATACTTGCCTTTCCTAATTAACCTCTCTACAATTGGTACTTTTCCGACTCCGAGCTTGTGTACCTAAGTTTGAGCCACCGTTCGAATATTTAAGCGGTAAGATTTTTATAAATTTTTGCAAAAATAAGGTAGCAAGCCTGTAATCCAAATCATTTAACTAGCGTCTAATAACATTAATGAATTTGGGTTCAATGGATTAGCGAGAAATTGCTTGTCCACTCGTGCTTAGAAAGGTGTCAAATGCAAAATATCCCGATAAAAAATGTCGGTGATGGAACAGTTTCAGGGCTTATTGACCGCTTTGCCCGTCAATATGTCTATTTGCGATTATCTATTACCGATGTATGCAATTTCCGTTGCAACTACTGCTTGCCTGATGGCTATCAGCCACCTTCACAACGTCAAACGTTTTTACGAGTTGATGAGATTCAGCGTATTGCAAAAACCTTCGCTAGCTTAGGGACTGAAAAAGTGCGTATTACAGGCGGTGAGCCGACATTACGCAAAGATTTTTTAGAAGTTGCTCATTCTATTTCACAAACCGCAGGTATCCGCCAAGTTGCTCTGACAACCAACGGCTATCGAATGGCTAGAGATGTCAAGCTTTGGCAAGAAGCTGGAATTACCCATTTAAATGTAAGTGTGGATAGCCTTGATCCTCGCCAATTCCATTTAATTACTGGAGAAAATAAACTGGCATCAATTTTGACAGGTATTGATCGTGCCTTTGAAATCGGTTATCAGAAAGTCAAAGTCAATGCTGTTTTGATGAAACAATATACGGCAAAAGGGCTAGATGATTTTCTGCGTTGGATTAAAGACCGCCCAATTCAAATGCGATTTATTGAGCTGATGGAAACAGGTGAGATGGATCACTTTTTTAAACAACAACATCTGTCAGGACAACAAATTCTAGCCCGACTACAACAAGAAGGCTGGCAATTAAAACCTAAAGCCATTACAGATGGCCCAGCTAAAGTGCTTTCTCACCCCGATTATCAAGGGGAAATTGGTTTAATTATGCCTTATGAGAAACATTTTTGTGCAAGTTGTAACCGCTTGCGTGTATCCGCTCTAGGTAAATTACACCTTTGTTTATTTGGTGAAGAAGGTATTGATATTCGAGACTTATTGCAATCGGACGAACAACAATTACAGCTAGAAACTCGTTTAAAATCTGCCTTACAAGGTAAACGTGAGCATCATTATCTGCATATTGGCGATAGTGGTGTCAGAAATAATTTAGCCAGTATTGGAGGCTAATCTGATTTCCCCCATTCTTTACTCAAAAATGGAACTCTCTGTGTGATCTGTACTGCAAATATACATTTGCTAATTATTGTAGGGGATATTATCGTAGGACCTATTGTCGTAGGGACTATTGTCGTAGGGGCTAATTACATTAACCCCAGATTATTGACGAACTTATTTCGTGTAGGGTGGGCTTAAGCCCACCACAGACCGCTGACAA
>NZ_LEKM01000005.1 GCF_009761375.1 Ursidibacter arcticus
ATTGTACCGTTCGGGCTGGTTACATTACCTGAGTTAGTAATGTCTTTACCGTCTAGGTCTACACCTTTATCACCAGTGATGTTGCCACTGTTGGTCAGGTTCTCTTTAGCGGTTACGTTTGCTGTGCCGTTTTCAGAGGTGATGTTACCTTTGTTATCCACATTGGTTGCATCCACAGTTACGTTTTCTTTGGCTTTTAAGTTACCTGTTTCGGTGTTGGTGAAGTTGTTAGTCGCATT
>NZ_LEKM01000006.1 GCF_009761375.1 Ursidibacter arcticus
GGTTTGTCATCAGTCTGTGGTGGGCTAAAGCCCACCCTACGATAAAAGGATATAGAACACAACCTATACGCTCTGATTTATAAAGCGGTTGCTTCTTTCATATTTTTGACAAATTCTGCTAACTCACTGAGTAATTTAGGTTGATTGTTGAGATTACGCTCAATAATTTTCACAATCGCAGATCCTGAAATTGCACCATCAGCCCCTAATCGTAAAGATTCTCTCACTTGGCTTGGCTGTGCAATGCCAAAGCCTTGCAAAATTGGGGCGGAATCTGACCGCTTGAGAGCTTCAATTAAATGATCGAGATTAGTCGCATTCTGTTGATTTTCTGCACTTGTTACTCCAGAACGTGAAACTAGGTAAGTGTAGCCTTCAGTATTTTGTGCGATCTTCTCAATGGTGGCTTGATCCGCATTGGGCGGACAAATAAAGACTGGTGCAATCCCGTATTTTTTGGCAACTTGAGTAAATTCTTGGGCATAATCTACGGGAATATCTGCAACTAATACCGCATCAACGCCAACTTGTTGGCAACGTTGATAAAATTGTTCAGCTGTCGGCACAAAAATAAGGTTCGCACAAAGCAATAATCCAATTGGTATGGTCGGATATTTTGCTCGAATTTTTGCAAGTAATTCAAAACAAGCATCAGTGCTATACCCTGCATCTAGTGCCCGTTTATTGGCGGCTTGAATAACAGGGCCATCTAATAAGGGGTCGGAAAATGGGAAGCCTAATTCTAGTGCATCAGCACCATTTGCAATTAAGGTTTCGATAATTTCAAATGAGCGTTCAAAATCAGGATCACAAAGTGTTACAAATGGAACAAAAGCCCCTTGATTTTTTGCTTTTAGCTGTTGGAAAAGGGTATCAAAACGGTTCATCATTGCTCTCCATTTAAAATTTTATCTACCGTAAAAATATCTTTATCTCCACGCCCCGATAAATTCACAACAAGTAATTGTTCTTTATTTGGGTTTTCTTTAACCAATTTTAATGCGTAAGCTAAAGCGTGTGATGATTCTAATGCAGGAATAATCCCTTCATTTTTTGCTAGTGCTTGGAAAGCATCAAGGGCTTCTTGATCGGTAATTGAAACATATTCAGCTCGCCCAATCGCATTTAAATGGGCGTGTTGTGGCCCAACAGAAGGGAAATCAAGCCCTGCTGAAATGGAATAAGATTCTTCAATTTGTCCATCTTTGTCTTGCATAATTGGCGATTTCATTCCGAAATAGATACCAACTGTACCGTGTTTTAGTGGTGCACCGTGTTCACCTGTTTCAATGCCTTTTCCTGCGGGTTCTACCCCAATCAATTTCACATTATCTTCGGCGATAAAATCGCTAAACATTCCGATTGCATTTGATCCACCACCAACAGCTGCAATAACAGCATCAGGCAAACGTCCTTCCCTTTCCATAATTTGGCGTTTCGTTTCTTCTCCAATCATTTTTTGAAATTCACGCACTATTGTTGGAAATGGGTGTGGCCCTGCTGCTGTACCAAGTAAATAATGGGTAGTTTCATAATTGGCAGCCCAATCACGCATTGCTTCACAGCAGGCATCTTTTAATGAACAAGATCCTTTCTCAACAGCGATAACTTCCGCCCCCATTAAACGCATACGAAATACGTTTGGTGATTGGCGTTCAACATCTTTAGCTCCCATATATATCACACAAGGCATTGCTAACATTGCACAAGCAAGTGCAGTTGCTACACCGTGCTGCCCAGCTCCAGTTTCTGCAATGATACGAGTTTTACCCATTTTTTTAGCTAATAAAATCTGCCCTAATACTTGGTTCGTTTTGTGAGCTCCACCGTGTAATAAATCTTCACGTTTTAAGTAAAGTTTCGTTTTCGTTCCCTGAGTTAAATTACGACAAAGCGTGAGAGCTGTTGGTCTGCCCGCATAATTCTTTAGTAGATCAGTAAATTCCGCTTGGAATTGTGGATCATTTTGAGCATCTACAAAGGCTTGCTCTAATTGTTTTAAGACTGGAACTAAAATCTCAGGGACGTACATTCCCCCAAATTCACCAAAATAAGGGTTTAGAAGCGTGTTCATATTGCTTTCCTCATCAATACTATTTTCATCAAGTGTACTATTAAACTAGTACAAAGTAAACTTTAATCTTTGGATATGATTGTAGCCGATTTATTTAAAACACTATTTGTTATTTTCAAGCCACTCTTTTTAAAAATTTGACATAGATCACACAAAATTTATCTGTTATAGTTGCGAATGAGCTTTCTGTTGTAAAAAAAGGAAAAGACTATGCTATAATTAGCGTAACTTTCCAAACAGGAAGAAACAAGTTTTGTTTAACTTTAAATATAGGTGGAAAATCTATGGCAATTAAAATTGGTATTAATGGTTTCGGTCGTATTGGTCGTATCGTATTCCGTGCTGCTCAACAACGTGATGATATCGAAGTTGTAGGTATTAACGACTTAATCGATGTTGATTATATGGCATATATGTTGAAATACGATTCAACTCACGGTCGTTTCAATGGTACTGTTGAAGTTAAAGATGGTCAATTAGTTGTAAACGGTAAAGCTATTCGTGTTACAGCTGAACGTGATCCTGCTAACTTAAAATGGAACGAAATCGGTGTTGATGTTGCAGTTGAAGCAACTGGTTTATTCTTAGATGATGAAACAGCACGTAAACACATCACAGCAGGTGCGAAAAAAGTTGTTTTAACTGGTCCATCTAAAGATAACACACCAATGTTCGTAAACGGCGTAAACTTTGACAAATACGCAGGACAAGATATCGTTTCTAACGCATCTTGTACAACTAACTGTTTAGCACCATTAGCTAAAGTAATCCACGAAAAATTTGGTATTAAAGAAGGCTTAATGACAACAGTTCACGCAACAACAGCAACTCAAAAAACGGTTGATGGTCCATCTGCAAAAGACTGGCGTGGTGGTCGTGGTGCATCACAAAACATCATTCCTTCATCAACAGGTGCAGCGAAAGCAGTAGGTAAAGTATTACCAGCATTAAATGGTAAATTAACTGGTATGGCTTTCCGCGTTCCAACAGCTAACGTTTCTGTTGTTGATTTAACTGTAAACTTAGAAAAACCAGCAACTTATGCTGAAATCTGTGCAGAAATCAAACGTGCATCTGAAAACGAAATGAAAGGTGTATTAGGCTATACTGAAGATGCAGTAGTATCAACAGACTTCAACGGTGCAGTGGAAACTTCTGTATTCGATGCTGCAGCAGGTATCGCATTAACAGATACTTTCGTTAAATTAGTATCTTGGTACGATAACGAAACTGGCTATTCAAATAAAGTATTAGACTTAGTTTCTTTAGTACATAACTACAAAGGCTAATTTTAATTGGTTTATTGATAGTAAAAGCTAGGCTCAATGCCTAGCTCAGACTGATGATAAACCCCAATTTGTTGTATCCAATTATACTAAGGTAATTTTACCCATTTTATTACTATTAATTTCGCCAGAAATAGTACTCTTATCTAATGTTTTAGCAAAATGAGCATTTAACGTAACATTACCATCAACGGTGTGAGT
>NZ_LEKM01000007.1 GCF_009761375.1 Ursidibacter arcticus
TATAACTTTCCTTGTAGGGGCGCCACGCTGGCGTCCGAATGAAAAAAGACTTTGTCAATAATCTGAAGAGTATTAGCCTAATACTCCTTTTTTACTCTACTTACTAAAATAGTGCAACAATGGATCAGGATTTTGAATATATTGAGCAAGATTTTTCTTATCAGGGTGGCCCAAATAAGGAATTTGACCTAATAGTGGAGCATCAATTCGTTGGCTTAATAACTCAATGAGTTCAGAATAATGACGTAATCCTGGGTTAATTCGGTTTGCAACCCAACCAACTAAAGTTCCCCCTTGTTGCTGAATTGCATAAGCAGTTAATAATGCGTGATTAACACAACCTTCTTTAATACCAACAACCAATACCACTGGCATTCTATTTTTTCTAACCCAATCTGCAAAGCTCAACTCTTTATTGATAGGCGTTAGCCAACCATAAGTACCTTCAACCAATACATTCGTATATTTCTGTTGAAGGCGATTAAGATCTTTATTGAGTTTCTCATCTGAAATATGGCGAACAGCATCCAAGGCAGCAAATACAGGTGTACTTGAGTGAATAAAAGAATAGCTATTGATCTCTCGATAATGTACAGGGTAAATACAGCTCTCTTGAATAATCAATACATCTTTATTATCTTCGCACGCATAATCATCTTGATTTGGTTCAGTGGGTAACGAATCATCGCCCCCACAAGCAATGGGCTTATACCCAACAACAGGAATTTCATATTGAGAAATAGTTTGTAGTAATGCACGGGTTACAATCGTTTTTCCTACGTTGGTATCCGTTCCTGCAATAAATAATGCTGGCATTTTTTCTCTCTAAAAGTAAAAATTTAATACCAGTCTAACAAACTATTTACAATTGAATTATGTTTTGAATCAAATTTCCGTTATAAATTTCATATTTTATTGCCACAGATGGAATTTCTGGACTATCCCATTCATATTGGCTAGTGACTAAATCAATATTTAACCCATCTTGACGAAGATTAGCGGTAATTTTCTGTTCAATTTTTGCAAACAGCATATTTTTAATTGATAGCAAAGGAGAGCAGAGCATAATTTTTTCTGTTGAGAAGATACTGATTAAATTGAGTAAAACATAAGATAAATTATCGCAAATATGTTCTAAAATGAGTAATGCAGAAGGATCTTCTTCTAAAATAGCCTGACACAAGCTATCAATTTTAGCTTGCAATGTATTGTGATTATCAGGGTAGTAATGATCTATTAATTTAGCCAATGCAGAAAAAGTAATTTGATTCACAAGTTGATACCTTTCAATATCACTTAAATCTTGCCCAACTATATCGCTTAATTCACTAAATTTAGGCATTACCATTCGATCAACGTTCATTCGTTTATATTCATTCTTATGAAGTAGCTCTCCACGCAATAGAACACTAAGATTGATTTCATCATCTAGTTGTAGAAAAATAACATCATCGTGGCTGATTAAGCTACCTAACGTAGATTCTGCCAGTAACCAGAGTTGAAAATGCTCATTGATAAGAATCGGTTTATTGAGACGTTTCTCTAATATATTACGCAAGTTACAATGTAACGCTTTGCTACCTAATTGGGTCACGATATTCTTAGTTTTATCAAGTTTACCCACAACACTGACAGAAACAGCAAATAACCTTTCATTATCAATCGGATGATTTCCCAGAAAATCATCTAATGCATTTAATAACGCTTTATCAATAATCAAATCATCTGATAAGGGATATTTTGCTTGATAAATCGGTTTGCCCGATAACTCACACAAAAAGATGGAAAGTGTTGTTGAAGAAATCGTTATACACAAATAATTCCAGTGAAAAGGGGAGAGCGATAACCCCACAGCAGGACGCCCACGACTAGGTAAATTTTGTGCTGTTCGCTCTAAAATAAGGCGATTATCAATTAAAATTTTAGTAAGCCCTGTAATAGAAGCGGGGGCATAGCCCGATAATTTTGCAATATCAGTACGAGAAATTAGTTCAAATTGTTCAATGAGTTGGTAAACTTGCCCAAGATTTTGATATTTATAATCATTAGAAGCGGTTTTCATATATTCCCTTCATTATCACTCCATAAGATAATTTCTTTATTTTGCAATCTTTGGATAAAATGGCAAACTGTTTTACTCAATTATGCGATAAAGCTCACAAAATTATTTTATCTTACGAAAAAATTATATCTTTTAGCAAAGAAGTGAATAAAAATGAATCAACAGATTGAATTTAATTGGATCCAAACTAATCAAGAACTACAAACAGCCTGTTTATCAATACAGCAACAATCTCTTTTAGCACTAGATACTGAATTTGTTCGTACTCGAACTTATTATCCACAGCTAGGACTCATTCAGCTTTATGATGGCAAGCAAGTATATCTTATCGATCCTTTGAACATTACCGATTTTTCACCTTTTATTGGGCTATTAAGCAATCAAAATATATTAAAAATACTGCACGCTTGTGGTGAAGATTTAGATATTTTCCAACATTATTTTAAACAAATGCCTGAGCCAATGATTGATACTCAAGTAATGAGTGCCTTTATTGACTTAGGTTCATCAATTGGTTTTTCTAAATTAGTGGCTAATTATTGTCAAGTTGAACTGGATAAATCCACTTCACGCACAGATTGGCTCAAACGCCCACTAAGCGAAAAACAGCTACAATATGCCGTTTCAGATGTATGGTATCTATTGCCTGTCTATCAGCATATTAAAACACTATTAGCTCAAACTGAGTGGGAAAGTGCAGTAAATGAAGAGTGCCTAACACTTAAACAAAAACGCCAAATAGAACTCAATATTGAAAAAGCTTATAAAAAAATCGCGAATGCGTGGCAGCTTAACTCCACAGAATTAACGATTCTCAAATTACTTGAAAAATGGCGAATTGAAGAAGCACAAAAACGAGATATTGCGTTAAATTTTATCGTAAAAGAACAAGCATTATGGCAAATTGCAAAAAATCAGCCCAAACATACCGCTCAATTATTGGAATTTATGCATCCAAACGAAGTAAGACGTTATGGCAAAAAGTTGTTGTTATTAGTTGAACAAGGGAAAAATATCCCAAAATCTGAACAGGTATCAGAAATTAAGCGTTTAATTGATGAGCCGAATTACAAACGAGATTTAACTTTTCTCAAAAAATCATTAGAAAATACTAAACCACATAATTTAGCGGTTGAGCTTTTTGCAAGCAAACGTCAATTAGATCAATTATTCAAATGGCATATTAAAGGACAAAGCGAACAGCATCTACCTGAATTACTACAAGGCTGGCGAGAACCTTTTGGTAAAAAATTATGGGAAAGTTACCGCTTGTTTTTGAGTGATACGAGTGAAAAATGAGAAAAAAGTGGAAACAAACAAGAAAAAATATAACAATCTCACAACTAGCCGAAGATAACCAGAAAGTGATTGAAGTGATTGCTACTTTAATTTAAGGAGATACAATGTCATTTGACTTTTTTACCCTGAAAACTTACCGAGCCAATCACCCTGCGTGGCGATTACTTTGTTCTGATCACGCACCGTTAATTGTAAGCTTTTTGCATAAATCATTTATTGAACCAAATGAACGCTTAATGGAAGAATCTAGATTAAGCGAAATGCTAGAAGATACACTATTTCAATTGCGTGAACAGCTAGGTGAAAAAGCCTTTCCCAAAACAGCAAAAGAGTACCTTAATGATTGGGCAGCAACAGAAAATGCTTGGCTACGTAAGTTTTATAAAACAGGTAGTGATGAAGCACAATTTGACTTAATGCCTGCCACTGAAAAGGCGATCAGTTGGTTAAATCAGCTTGCTAGCCGCCAGTTTGTGGGAACCGAATCACGTCTTTTAACCCTGTTTAATTTGCTCAAAGATATTCGTCAAGGCAGTGAGCTTACCCCTGAAAAACGTATTGCCGAATTGGAAAAACAAAAATACGAAATTGAACAGGAAATTGCCAAAGTGCGAGCAGGAGAACTTTTTCTATTAGATGACACTGCAGTCAAAGAGCGTTTTTTACAATTCAGTCAAGGGGCGAAAGAATTACTTTCTGATTTTCGTGAAGTCGAACACAATTTCCGCCAGCTTGATACTAAAGTTCGCCGTCAGATTGCGTTATGGGAGGGTAGTAAAGGAGAGTTACTTGCCGAAATTATGGGAGAACGTGATGCCATCTCAGATTCTGATCAAGGGAGAAGTTTCCGAGCTTTTTGGGATTTTCTACTTTCACAGCAACGTCAACAAGAATTTAGTGAGCTACTTGAACATATTCTTTCCTTACCCGCTATCCGTTCGTTACACAGCGATCTACAACAACATATTCATTATGATTGGTTGGAAGCGGGCGAACACACTCAGCGTACCGTTGCCCAACTATCCCAGCAACTCCGTCATTTCTTAGATGATAAAGCGTGGCTGGAAAATCGCCGAATTATGGAGATATTTCGTAGTATTGAAAGCAAGGTATTTGAATTATCGGAAGACACTATTAGAGGAGATGCAATGAATCTCAATGAAGCAAAAATTGAGTTAGCATTGCCAATGGAGCGTCCTCTTTATGCACCAGTACAAAAAATGCAACTAGAGAATACAATACTTGAGTTAGGAGCAGAAAATCTTGCCGATGCACAAGCTTTATTCCAACAATCTCGAGTGGATAAAACACAGCTTATCCAACATATTCGTCAAAGTTTACGTACTGAAAGCCAAATATCTTTACAAAAAATTATCGAAAACCGACCGCTTGAGCAGGGGTTGGCAGAATTAGTCAGTTATTTGCAGCTTGATCAACAACCTTATTTTAAATTGGTTATTGATGAAGAACACCAAGAAAAAATTAGTTGGCAAAGCGGAAATAAAATCCGTAACGCAGTATTACCGAAAATTATTTTTACTAAATAAAAAGGAGATAATGGTGTTTAATAAAGAAGATTCTACCTTATCGGATATTCTAATTGCTTTAATTAAAGGCATTGTTTATCGAGAAAATAATGAAAAATTGTGGGGCGAGTTATTGAATAAGCATAATGAAGTCAGCGATTATTTTTCATTACTGCACTTAAATTTAATTTTAGATGAAGCAGAAGGTTATGCTTTTTTAAAAGGTAAACCTGATACCGATGAAACTATTTACCCGAAACTTACCCCACGCCGTCAATTAACTTTCCAAGTCTCGCTTCTACTGACATTGTTACGTAAAAGTTTAGTTGAGTTTGATTCAGAAAATAGCGATACTCGTTTAATTTTAAGTCAAAGCCAATTAGAGGATTTGATGAAAACTTATTTAAAAGAAGAAACGAATCAAGCCAAATTGTCAGATAAAATCGAAAGCTATGTTAATAAAGTCGTAGAATTAGGCTTTTTACAGAAATTAAAATCCCATCAAAATGAACCGCACTATGAAGTCAAACGTATATTAAAAGCCTTTATTGATGTGGAATGGTTAAATAATTTTGATCATTGGCTGGCAGAATCATTAAATGCGCAAAGAAAATAAAAGGGGAATAAATTATGCAGCAGGGCTTAGAATTAGAATTTTTAGAAGATAATAATTTAGCGGGTTTTCGCCTTCAAAAATTGGAAATATTAAATTGGGGAACCTTTAACCAAAAAATCTGGCAATTAGAAATCAATGGCAAGAATGGTTTATTAACAGGCGATATTGGTTCAGGAAAATCTACTGTGGTTGATGCTATTACGACTTTGCTCGTTCCAGCTAATCGTATTGCTTATAACAAAGCAGCAGGGGCAGAGAGCAAAGAGCGGAATTTACGTTCTTATGTGTTAGGTTATTATAAATCGGAGCGAGATAATGAAACAGGTATCGTCAAACCAGCACAGCTTCGCAGTAACAGCAGCTATTCAGTTATTCTAGGGGTATTTTATAACGAAGGATATGACCAATATATCACGCTTGCTCAAGTTTTTTGGTTAAAGGAACAGCAAACTCAGCCTGCACGCTTTTTTGTTGGTGCTGAAAAGCAACTTTCCATCAGCGAACATTTCGCAAATTTTGGCTCAGAAATAACCGCTTTACGCAAAAAACTGCGTCAAATGGACATTGACACTTTTGATACGTTTCCGCCGTATTCAGCTTGGTTTCGTCGCCGTTTTGGTATTCAAAACGATCAAGCCTTAGAACTTTTTCACCAAACCGTATCAATGAAATCCGTCGGTAATTTAACCGAGTTTGTCCGTAGCCATATGCTAGAGCCTTTTGAAGAAACTCAGCAACGCATTGAACATCTTTTACTTCATTTTGATGATTTAAATCGTGCTTATCAGGCAGTATTAAAGGCGGAAGATCAAGTTAGTTTACTCACTCCGATTGTACAGTCTTGTCAGCAATATCAGCAAATAGAGCAACAAATTGCGACTATTTCATATCAGATTGACCAACTACCGCCTTATTTCAATATGCGTAAATGTCAATTATTAGAGAAACAATTAACGCAATTAGAGCAAGAATGTCAAAACACAAGTGAAAATATTAAACAGTTAGAATTAGTTAAAGCAGAGCAGGCTAAAAAACTCGATCAAATTAAATGGGATATTCAACAAAATGGCGGAAATCGTTTAACGGAATTAAAACAGCAAATTCAAGAGAAAGAACGAATTAAAACGGAACGTTTAAGTAAATTTGAACAGTATAAAAAACAGATTACCGAATTAGATGAAATTATAGCCACAAATCAAACAGATTTTATTGCGCAGAAGAGCAAACTTGCTCAAAAACATCAGCTAATTGAACAGCAGATTACGGAGCAACGCAACCTAGAGGTTGAGGCAACAACGGATTTACGCCATTTAGAAAAAGAGAGCAGTGGTTTAAATGATGAAATTCAAAGTTTAAAGCAGCGTGAAAATAATATTAGTCGCCGTCAGATTGAAATTCGTCAGCAGTTATGCCAAGCATTAAATTTGAATGTAGAACATTTGCCTTTTATTGGTGAATTATTACAAGTTAAGGAAAGCGAGAAAGATTGGGAAGGTGCAGCAGAACGTTTATTACATAATTTTGCTCTTTCAATGATTGTTTCTGAAGAACATTATGCCAAAGTTGCGGATTGGGTAAATAACAATCATCTCAATGGGCGAATGGTTTATTACAAAGTCAATAAAGATCAAACAATGTTAAGCAGTGAATTACACCCTGATTCACTTATTTATAAATTAGAAATTAAGCCAAATACACCATTTTATCAATGGCTTGAAAATGAATTATATAAACGCTTTGATTTTGCGGCTTGTGATTCTGCTGAACAATTTCGTCGAGAAAGTAAGGCAATTACCCAAAAGGGGCAAATTAAAGATAAAACGGGAAGACACGAAAAAGATGACCGTTATCGCATTGATGATCGCAGCCGTTATGTTTTAGGTTGGTCGAATGCCGAGAAAATTACAGCCCTAACTCAAACGCTTAAACAGTGTGAACGCCAACTAAATCAAATTCAGCAAAAAATTATTGGCTATAAACAAACGCAAAGTACATTAGATAAACAGAATAAATTACTGGTACGTTTAGAGGCATTCCAAACTTTTGCGGAAATTGATTTTGAAACAACTGTACGAGAAATTGCCTTATTAAACGATGAATATCAGCAATTACAAGCCAGCTCAAATATTCTGAACCAATTAAATGCTCAATTAAAAACGCTAGAAATTGAGGTGAAGGAGAGTGAGAAGAAATATGTTGAGCTTATTACTCATAAGGGGGGATTAGATAGTGGAATTAACTCAACCAAAACAGATTTAGAAATGACGGTGCTGTTGGTGGAAGAAACACCTATCGCACCTGATTTAATAGAGAAACTCAATCAAGACTTAAATGAATTATTAATGTCGCTAAATCGTCGTAGTTTAACCTTGGCAAACTGTAGTGATATGGAAAATAAATTACGTACTAAATTTACGAGTGAAAATAAGATATTATCCAGCAATCAAGAGCGAGAAAGAGATAATATCACCAAAAAAATGTCGCAGTTTAATCATAAATATCCGCTTGAGACTAATGAATTTGATCCGAGTATTCAATCCTATCTAGAATACGAAGCCTTTTTAAATCGCCTCAATGCTGACGATTTACCGAAATTTGTTGCTCAATTTAAAAAGCTATTGAACGAAAATACGATCAATGAGATTGCTAATTTAAATGCCCAATTAAATCGGGAAAGAGAAACCATTAAACAGCGAATAGGCATTATTAACCGCTCACTTGAAAGCATTGATTATAATCCTGATCGTTATATTTCGTTAGAAACAGAAATCAATCCTGATGTAGAAATTCGTCAATTTCAGCTCGATTTGCGAGCTTGTACGGAAGGGGCAGTTACAGGATCAGAAGGTAACCAATACTCTGAAGCTAAATTTTTACAAGTGAAGGCTATTGTTGATCGCCTTCGTGGGCGTGAAGGCTTGACAGAGCAAGACAAACGCTGGACGGCAAAAGTTACTGATGTACGAAATTGGTTCTTGTTTTCTGCTACTGAGCGTTGGCGAGCGGATCATTCTGAACACGAACATTATCCAGATTCTGGCGGTAAATCAGGTGGGCAAAAAGAAAAACTTGCTTATACTATCTTAGCTGCAAGCCTTGCTTATCAATTTGGTTTGGAATTTGGTGTAACTCGTTCAAGATCTTTCCGCTTTGTGATGATTGATGAGGCTTTTGGTCGAGGTTCTGATGAGTCAGCACAATACGGGCTACGTTTATTTAAACAGCTTAATTTGCAGTTACTCATTGTTACTCCGCTACAAAAAGTGGATATTATTGAGCCTTTTGTTTCCAGTGTGTGTTTGGTGAAAAATCAGGACGGGGCAAATTCTCGTTTATTGAATTTAACCATTGAAGAGTATCAGATACAGAAAGCAGCGGAGCAGTTGAATGCTTAATTGGACAACGGAAAAAACGATTAAAAACGAGTTGATAAAACGCTGGGAAAAGGGGAGTTTTCTAAGCCAAGAAATCTCCCAAGAATCGCTTTTTCCATTGAAGCTCAAATTAGCAAAACCCACATCCGCTGATATTACTAGCCAGTTTGAACAGGTGCGAAAGTGGGTAATGCATTTAACTTCACTTAATTATTTAACGATTGAATGGAAAACCATTAATCATCGTATTCAAGGTGAGCAAAAAATTCCTGAAAATATTTATATCGCTGATCTTGAAACATTATTGACTTTATTAAATAAGAAAAAAGAATATCGCTCTTTTTTACAAATTCTGCAAATTTCTCAACATATTGAACCGCTTGTGTTACCTTGGTTAGCGAAAAATGCTTTAAAATCTTTAGCATTAGCAGATGATTGGGAGAAACTACTCTCCGTTGTCATTTGGCGGAAAACTCATTCCAAACCACATATTTATTTACGTCAAGTGAATATTCCAGATGTGCATACTAAATTTATTGAAACTCACCGAACAGTATTAGCTGAGTTATTAGATTTGGTGTTAGATGAAACAGAAATCCAGCGAGAATATAGCGGCATTTCACAATTTGCTTTGCGTTATGGCTTTTTAGATAAGCCGAAACATATTCGCTTACGGAATTTAGATAAAGACTATCCTATTCAACCAAGCAGTGCATATAGCGATATTTATTTAGATAGCCTAACTTTTTCCCAATTAACACCCAAAATTAAAAAGGTGTTCATTATAGAAAACGAAATTAATTTTTTATCATTTCCCGAAATTCCTCATAGTTGGGCGATATTTGGTGCAGGTTACGGTTGGAGTTTATTAGCAAATGCCACCTGGCTATATCAATGCCAAATATATTATTGGGGCGATATTGATACGCACGGTTTTGCCATATTAAACCAACTACGCAGTTATTTCCCCAACACAATTTCATTTTTAATGGATAGCGAAATGCTACTTGCACATAAGTCTTTTTGGAGTAAAGAAGCAAAACAGCAAACAGGAGAACTTCGGTATTTAACTGAAGCGGAAAACGAACTTTACGCTGCATTAGTGAATAATACATTTGGAGATAATGTGAGATTAGAACAGGAGTTTGTAGGGTTTGATAAAATAAAAGTTGCACTAGGACAAGAAGGTCTTTAGCTCAAATTTTTTGAAAACAAGTAAGTATTAATAGGATAATAAATTGGTTTGTTATTGAAATTATAAAATAAGTTTTAAATTTCAATTTTTAAACTTAATAGCAATAAATTTCGCATAATGTAGATTATGTTAAATTAAAAATAAAAATCAGGAAAAATAATGAAATACGAAGATCAAAGTTTACAGGCACTAAAATTAGGACAGCAAACAAACTACCTTTCACAATATGATGCAACCTTACTACAAGGAGTACCTAGAAAATTAAATCGTCAAGACTTAGGTATTATTGAACACCAACCCTTCTCTATTGGTTGTGATTTGTGGACGGCTTATGAAATTTCGTGGCTAAATATGAATGGTGTTCCGCAAGTTGCTATTGCTGATATTTTTGTTGATTTCCGTAGTGAAAACTTAATAGAGTCTAAAAGTTTCAAGCTCTATTTAAATAGTTTTAACCAAACTAAATTTAGCTCTTTTCGTGAAGTTGAACGTGTGATTCAGCAAGATTTACAGCACTGTGCAAATGGCAATGTTGTTGTGAAATTACATCCTCTATCAAACTATACATCACAACCTATTGTTGCGTTTTCAGGTGATTGTATTGATGATCAGGAAATCATCATTGATGATTATAATTTTGATGCTAATTTATTAATCGATTGTACAGAAAATATTTGGGTGGAAGAAACTTTGACAAGTCATTTATTGAAATCAAATTGCTTGATTACTCAACAACCAGACTGGGGAAGTGTTCAAATTCACTATGTTGGTCAAAAAATTAATCGGGAAAAATTATTACGCTATATTGTGTCATTTCGACAACATAACGAATTCCACGAGCAATGTGTAGAACGAATTTTTTGTGATTTGATGCGTTTTGCTAGCCCAGAAAAATTAACTGTTTATGCTCGTTACACTCGTCGAGGAGGCTTGGATATTAACCCTTATCGTTCTAACTTTGAGCTCTCCCCTACCGAAAATACGCGATTGGCCAGACAGTAATCAATTCATATACCAATTATTATGGTTACATTGTCACGATTATAAAAGGTAATTTTTGATATTTGAATAAATATTGATGCTTTTCAAGCTTTTGTGGGGATAATAATTTATTTTAATCCGTAAAAAGTGTATTCTATGCGGGTATTCACGTTTTAAGCGTGTTCATTCACTTCAACATATTAGGTAATTTTAATTATGTCTAAAAACTTAGTTCTCATCTTAAACTGCGGTAGTTCATCGCTAAAATTTGCAATTTTAGATCCAGCAACAGGTGACGAGAAATTATCTGGCTTAGCGGAAAATTTCCACTTAGCAGATGCTCGTATCAAATGGAAATTAAATGGTGAAAAAGGTGCAGCAGATTTAGGTGCGGGTGCAGCACACAGTGAAGCATTAAATTATATTGTTTCAAATATTTTAAGTGCAGAATTAAAAGATAGCATTGGTGCTATCGGTCACCGTATCGTTCACGGTGGTGAAAAATACACATCTTCTATTGTTATCACGCCAGAAGTTATTGAGGGAATCAAAGAAGCTGCTGCATTTGCACCACTTCACAACCCTGCTCACTTAATTGGTATCGAAGAAGCATTTAAAGCATTCCCTGAATTAAAAGAGAAAAACGTAGCCGTATTTGATACAGCGTTCCACCAAACAATGCCTGAACAAGCATACTTATATGCTCTACCTTACTCTCTTTATAAAGAACATGGTGTTCGTCGCTACGGTTTCCACGGAACAAGCCACTACTATGTAAGTCGTGAAGCGGCAAAAGTATTAGGTATTCCAGCTGAGAAAGCAAACATCATTACTTGTCACTTAGGTAATGGTGCATCTGTTGCTGCAATCCGTAATGGTGAATGTATTGATACGTCAATGGGCTTTACACCGCTTGAAGGTTTAGTAATGGGTACACGTTCAGGTGATTTAGACCCTGCTATCATTTTCTTTATGCACAATACTTTAGGAATGTCAGTAAAAGAAATTGAAGAAACTTTAGTGAAAAAATCGGGTTTATTAGGTTTAACGGAAGTTACTAGTGACTGTCGTTTTGCTGAAGATAACTATAACGACAAACCAGAAGCTAAACGTGCAATGGATGGTTTCTGCTATCGTTTAGCAAAATATATCGGTTCTTATATGGCAATTTTAGGCAATGACCGCTTAGATGCTATCGTATTCACTGGTGGAATTGGTGAAAATGCAGGCCCTGTGCGTGAATTAACTCTAAATTACTTGAAATTATTCGGTATTAAAGTAGATAGCGAGAAAAATACCGCAGCACGTTTCGGTAAATCGGGTGAAATTACCGCAGCAGATTCAACATTCCGTGCATTTGTTATTCCAACAAATGAAGAACTTGTTATTGCACAAGATACTGCGCGTTTAGCGTTATAATAACTAACCTGCCGTAAGGCAGGTTTTTATTTTTAGCTCAAGCGGTCAGATTTGATTAAAAATTTGCAAATTATTGATGAAAACTCCCCGCTTGTATCAACAAACTCAAACTAAAGTTAGGAAAAAATTATGTCAAGAACAATTATTTTAATCCCAACGACAACAGGGGTTGGCTTAACAAGCGTCAGCCTTGGTCTTGTTCACGCCCTTGAACAAAAAGGTGCTAAAGTCGGTTTTTTAAAACCCATTGCTCAACCAATTAGCGGTGAAGATACTTTAGATCGTTCTACAACCATTATTCGTGCAGCACAATCAACAGAAACTGGTGAGCCGTTTATGTTAAGTGCAGCAGAAACATTGATTGGTCAAAATCAATCTGATGTTTTACTCGAGAAAATTGTTGAACGCCATCAACAATTAAGCAAAAACTGTGAGATTGTTGTAGTTGAAGGGTTAATCCCGACACGCAAAAATTCTTATGCAAATAGTATCAACTATGATATTGCTCAAGCACTTGATGCAGAAATCGTATTAGTTGCTGCACCTGGTGCAGATAAACCATCTGAACTAAAAGAGCGTATTGAAGCTGCTGCATCTGAATTTGGTGGACGCCACAATCCTAACCTGTTAGGTGTTATCATCAATAAGTTCAATGCGCCTGTTGATGAGTCTGGTCGTACTCGCCCTGATTTAACAGAAATCTTTGACTCATTCCAACACAGCGTAAATACTGAAAATGAAGTTGAGAAATTATTTAGTCAAAGCCCAATTAAATTATTAGCTTGTATCGCTTGGAACTCAGATTTAATTGCAACTCGTGCAATTGATTTAGCAAAACACTTAAATGCAGCCATTATCAATGAAGGTGAAATTCACTCTCGCCGTATTCGTAGCGTAACTTTCTGTGCAAGAAGCCTTCCACATATGGTTGATCACTTTAAAGCAGGTAGTTTATTAGTTACTTCTGCCGATCGTCCTGATGTATTAGTGGCAGCATCTCTCGCTGCGATGAATGGTGTTGAATTAGGAGCTATTCTTTTAACGGGTGGTTATAAAATTGATTCACAAATTGCCAAACTTTGCCAACGAGCATTTGAAACTGGTTTACCTATTTTCCGTAGTGAAGGTAATACGTGGCAAACATCATTAAGCCTACAAAGTTTCAGCTTAGAAGTGCCTGTTGATGATAAAGAGCGTATTGCAGCAATTAAAGAATATGTTTCATCACAAATTGATGGTGAATTTGTAGATCGTATTTCAACAGCCTCTGTTCGAGCTCGTCGTCTCTCCCCTGCTGCTTTCCGTTATCAATTAACGGAGTTTGCTCGTGCAGCGAAAAAACGTATCGTACTACCAGAAGGTGATGAACCTCGCACAGTTAAAGCTGCTGCATTATGTGCTGAAAGAGGCATCGCAGAATGTATTTTATTAGCAAACCCTGATGAAGTACAACGTGTTGCAGAAGCTCAAGGGGTTCAATTAGGTAAAGGTATTACGATTATTGATCCTGTTACTGTTCGTGAAAACTACGTTGCTCGTTTAGTTGAACTACGCAAAAATAAAGGTATGACGGAAGTGGTTGCTCGTGAGCAATTAGAAGATAACGTTGTTCTTGGCACAATGATGCTAGAAGCTGATGAAGTTGATGGCTTAGTTTCTGGTGCGGTGCATACCACTGCGAATACAATTCGTCCACCTATGCAAATTATCAAGACTGCACCGGGTAGCTCAATTGTATCTTCTGTATTCTTTATGTTATTACCAGATCAAGTACTCGTTTACGGTGACTGTGCAGTAAACCCAGATCCAAGTGCGGAACAATTAGCAGAAATTGCAATTCAATCGGCAGATTCTGCAAAATCATTTGGTATTGATCCTCGTGTTGCAATGATTTCTTATTCAACAGGGACATCAGGCTCAGGGGCAGATGTTGAGAAAGTCGCTGAAGCAACTCGTCTGGCAAAAGAAAAACGCCCAGATCTCATTATTGATGGTCCACTACAATACGATGCTGCGATTATGGAAGATGTTGCTCGTTCTAAAGCACCAAACTCCCCTGTTGCAGGTAAAGCAACGGTATTCGTATTCCCTGATTTAAATACAGGTAATACAACCTATAAAGCCGTTCAACGTTCTGCTGATTTAGTCTCTATTGGCCCAATGCTACAAGGTATGCGTAAACCTGTAAATGACCTTTCTCGTGGTGCATTAGTTGATGATATTGTGTACACCATTGCATTAACAGCAATTCAAGCAACACAATAGAATAAGAATTGTAGGGGCAAATAACATTTGCCCCAGATTATTGACAAAGTCCTTTTTCATTCGGACGCCAGCGTGGCGTCCCTACAAGAAAAGTTATAACCAATTGAAAAATAACAGATTTTATTTTGTTGTGTAGGGACGCCACGCTGGCGTCCGTTTATTGAATACAACAAATTGAGGTTTGTCATCAGTCTGAATCATT
>NZ_LEKM01000008.1 GCF_009761375.1 Ursidibacter arcticus
GGTCCTCAAGGCGAACAAGGTCCTCAAGGCGAACAAGGTCCTCAAGGTGAGCAAGGTCCTCAAGGCGAACAAGGTCCTCAAGGCGAACAAGGTCCTACAGGCGAACAAGGTCCTCAAGGCGACAAAGGTCCTACTGGTGACAAAGGACCACAAGGTGAAAGTGGCGAAAATGGTAAAAAAGCAACTGCAGCCATTGTCGATAATGGCGATGGAACTCACACAATTACCATCACAAATCCAGATGACACCACAACTACTACAACTGTAAAAGATGGTAAGAAAGGTGACAAGGGCGATCCAGCAAAAGTCATTGCAGGTAAAAATGTGGTAATTAAAAGTGCTGGTACTAGTGATCCGAGTGCTGTTATCGTTGAAACTGCCCCTCACGTAGAACACGAAAGTGTAACGGTGGGTGATATTAAAATTAATAGAGACGGCATTAACGCAGGCGGTAAGAAAATTACTAACGTAGCACGAGGTACAGCACCAACAGATGCCGTAAATGTAGCACAACTCAATGAGAGTGTTAGTGCAGTGAATAAGCGTATTAATAAAATGGATAAAAACTTGCGAGCAGGCGTTGCGGGGGCAATGGCTTCAGCAGGGTTATATCACGCTACATTACCAGGTAAATCAATGGTAGCTGCAGGTGTGGGTTCTTACAAAGGTGAAAGTGCGGTAGCAATAGGTTACTCTCGTTTATCTGCCAACGGAAAAGTAGGTATTAAAGCCTCTGTAAATGCAAATACTCGTGGTGACTTCGGTGCTGCGGCAAGTGTTGGATATCAGTGGTAGTGCTGTTACGTACTTGAATAGAGATTGAATAACATAAATCTGTACCCCAAAAGTGAATATTCACTGAGTAGGGTGCAGATTTTTTCTTTCAGATACAATTCTTTAGACATTTCAAATGTGTGCAATTATGAAAAATAGAATGAATTGTCAGAGCAAGGATTCAACACAGTTTCAGTTTTTCGAAGTAGTCCATAATTAACTCGCAAGCAAGACGGACTTTTTCCGATTGAATACGTTGTAGCGTGACTAAATAGAGCGGAACAGAGGGTAATTGCCAATCGCTAAAAAGTTGGATTAACTCACCGCTTGTAATATCAGCCTGAACGTCATCAATCGGTTGAATTGAAATACCTAGCCCACGCATTGTTAAACGGCGACTTGCGTAGAGCGTATTACAGCTGATGCGATAGATTGGAGTAATAGTTTGTTTTTCATTACCATTATTAAGTGTCAGTGAAGTAAAGTTAGGGTTTGAAAAATCGATCCAGTCTAACTTGGCTAATTCTACTAAACTGGTTGGGATAGCTTTATCTTGAAAGTATTGACGATGAGCAACAATAGCCCATTTAAAATCATAAATATGGCGTGCAATCATATTATTAGTTAAAACCCCCGTTCCTGAACGCAAGGCGATATCAACACGTTGTTCTAATAAATCAATTACTTTATCTTCAAATAATAGGTTTAAACGAAATTCAGGGTGGTTATCTAAAACTGATTTGAATGCACTCGTAAGTAGGCTATCTGTAAGCCCTGTTACGCAAGCAATAGTTAATTGACCTATTGGTTGAGACCGCAAAATTTCCACGCTTTTCATTGCATCTTCGGCACTTTGTTGCATTTTTGCAGCGTGCTGATAGAAAACCTCCCCAGCTTCAGTCAGTGATAATTTGCGAGTGGTACGATTTAATAATTTAATATTTAGTTGAGTTTCAAGTTTTTGAATGGCTTGCGTAATAGCAGATGGGGTTAATGAGAGCTGATTGGCGGCAGCTTGCATTGAACCTTGTTCAACTACCGTAGTGAAAATAGTGATAGATTTATAATCGTACATAACACACCTTTGGCAACTTTTATTAAGTTATGCTTAATAGTGTATTTATAAAATTGATAATGATCAAATTTCTTTAATCATTATAATGCCATCCATCAGCCTGACTACTTGTCAGGCTATTCATTTTTTTATAGAAGGAAAGTAAAATGAATCAATTATTAGACAAATTCAGCCCAGTAGTTTTCTTATTAGTGCGTATTGTTACAGGCTATATGTTTTTATTACACGGTACGGCGAAATTTTTTGAATTTCCAGTATCAATGACAGGCGGAAACGGTAGCGTAGAGCTATTTTCTTTATTCGGTCTTGCTGCTATTTTAGAAGTAGTTGGCGGTATCTTTATTATTTTAGGTCTGTTCACACGTCCAACGGCTTTTTTACTCTCTGGTCAAATGGCGTATGCGTATTTCATCGTACACGCAACAGCGGAAAATGTATTACAGCCAATGCTTAATAAAGGGGAATTAGCTGCATTATATTCAGTTGTCTTCTTATTGTTTGTGGTAACGGGGGCTGGTAAATTATCGCTTGATCAGAAGTTTTTTGGTAAAAACTAATTCGCTACTCTATTAAGTCAGAATCATTATGAAGTCCCCTAATTAAAGGGGATTTCAGACTGATGACAAACCCTAATTTGTTGTATTCAATAAACGGACAAACACAGTGTGCCCCAGACTGATGACAAACC
>NZ_LEKM01000009.1 GCF_009761375.1 Ursidibacter arcticus
CGTAATCTTTGTCTGCTTTTTTGTCCAAATCATCTTTATTTGCTTTTTTAGCAACTTCTTCACTTAAATTTTGTGTTTTTTCTGTAAGCGTTGGAATTAGACCTTTTGGTAATTTGCTGCCTGTAGCTGGATCTGTCACCTCTTCATTACTAAGCAAACCTTTTAGCACTGTATTAATACTCTTCACATCTTTATTCAAACTTTCGGTTTTATCCGTCAGTATAGGAATTAAACCAACTTTAATTTTATTGCCCTTTTCATCCGTAATAGGCTGACCATCTTTCATTGCATCTTTAGTACTAAAGAGAGATTTATAGATTGTAAGATGTTCCGTAGATAGTCTGTTAAATAGATCAATCACTTTTGAAGTATTTAATGTGCGAGCACTACCACTTTCATTTGGAGAACTAATCGCATCTTGAACATTGGCTCGAGTTGAAGCCCAGTTGATTACACCTTTTCCGCTTTCTGGTATAGGATTTGTTGTTGTAGGAGTTGCTACGTCAGCGTAAACCTGCCCACTCCAAGCTAAAATTAATGACAATGTCAATGTTTTTTTTGTAAATGTTTTCATAATCTCCCCCTTTGATTTATTTACATTAAAAAAACAAAATCAATCATAATTTACATTAACTTAATTATATGGATATAAAATATCTTTTTCAATATGCTATTTGCACAAAAGTATAGTTATGTAAATTTATTCAGCATTAATTAACAAAAACCTTGTAATTATTACACCGATTACTATTTTGTTTGCGAATAAGTATTCAGTACCAAAGTGCGATCCACCTTTTTAATTCATTGTATTTACAACAATTTTTCGTTTACTAAATCCACATCTTTAGTTTCTTTAACCCAGTACAGAGCTAATAAACTAATAAGTCCATTTACCGCCAAATAAAGTCCAACAGCTTTTAAACCGTAATTTGCGTTTAGTTTTAACGTAATAAGTGTCGCAACACTTGCCCCTAAAATTCCAGCACAGTTATACGCTAACGATGCCCCTGAATAACGGGCGGATGTTGGAAATAATTCGGGAAGAAAACTTGCCAATGGTCCATAGCCCATTCCAATCAACCCCATTCCAATCATTAAGAACCAAAATAGGCTTTGGGTTGTTCCATTTTCTAAAAATAGTGGCAAAGTAACACCTAATAACACCACGCCCCAAGTGGCTACAATAAGCCAAATTCTCCGTCCGATTTTATCAATATAAACGCCAGATAGTGCGATAGTTATTGCAAGAAAAAAAGCACTGCACATTAACAAGGTCGTAAATGTTTTAGCTGAAATGCCTAAGCCCATTGCATAACCTGCCTCAGATAGCACAGGGGCTGATTTGGCATAAATTTGGCTAAAAGCAATCATAATGTAAAATAGCACATAGCCTGCAACCGAAATCATCATTCCTAAGAAGAAAGGTTTAAAATAGGTAGTCAATACCGATAACATCGGAATTTTATGCGGTTGTTTCGTTTCCATTGCATTTAAGAAAACAGGGGTTTCGGTCAGTTTTAAACGAACATAAATGCCGATAGCAATTAGCACTACCGAACTTAAAAATGGAATACGCCACGCCCATTCCAATAATGCTTGCTCGCCAAATAGGGCAACTATCAGCAAAAAGATACCATTAGCAGCTAATAAACCGATAGGTGCACCTAATTGTGGGAAAATGCCATACCAACCTCGTTTACCTTGCGGAGCATTCTCAATAGCAACTAAGGCTGCACCACCCCACTCTCCCCCTAAGCCGATACCTTGACCGATACGGCATAAGCAAAGCCCTATGGTAGCCCAAATACCAATACTTTCGTAGGTTGGAAGTAAACCAATGATGACGGTAGATACTCCCATTAACAATAACGACATCATAAAGGTTTTTTTACGCCCAATACGATCACCAAAATGCCCGAAAATAGCAGCACCTAACGGTCTGGCAATGAAGGTTAATGCTAAGGTTGAAAGTGCCGCTAACTGCCCTGTCATCGGATCATCGCTACTGAAAAATTGTTGGTTAAACACCAATACGGCTGCCATTGCATAAATATAGTTATCAAAGTATTCAATCGCTGTACCAACCATTGTTGCTGTTGCGACTTTTTGCGGGCTATTTTGCATTGTTTGCTCCTTTTGCTATATGCTTCAAAAAGCTATCTACCGTTGTGGCGATATGTTTAGCCTGAGTAATCGCAGTGATCACTGCAACACCGTCTGCCCCATAAGCGATAAGTTGCTCAACACTATCTTCCTTCACGCCACCAATCGCCACCAATGGTTTAGTAATGCCTGCTTGGCGTAATTTTTGGATAAACCCCATTCCGACAACAGGTTTAGGATCTTCTTTAGACTGAGTAGGAAAAATCGGTCCAATACCAAAGTAATCAATTTCATCAACCGCATTGCTGAATACTGCTTCTTCCATTTTATTTACCGACAATCCGATAATCAGTGGCTTATCGGTTTTGGCTCGAATAGCTTTGGGGTTCATATCGCTCTGCCCAACGTGAATACCGTCAGCCTCTATGGCTAACGCTAATTCAACATTGTCATTGATAATAAAAGGCACTCGATATTGGCGACAAAGGTCTCGACACTTGATGGCTAAAGCGATTTGTTGCTCAGGGAATTGTTCTAAAGACAATTTGCCTTTATCACGAAACTGAAAACAGGTAATTCCTGCTTTTAACGCCTCTTCCAATACAGCGACTAAATTATCCGCTGCCTTACCTTGCAAATGGCAACAATCTTGGCTACCTGCAACAAAGTAAAGCGGTAAGATTTGACGAATATTTTGCATTTTATCTCTCCAAACTGACCGCTTGTTCTTCTTTATACGCCCAATGGTTTGTTGGCCCGTGCCCTTGTCCAATTCCTAACGGTTGGTTTATCGCTTGAGTAATAAAGGCTTTTGCTGTATGCAATGCCTGCTTGAGAGAATGCCCTTTGGCTAATTCTGCCGTTAAGCAAGCCGAAAAAGTACAGCCTGTACCGTGTGTATGGGGTGTATTAAAACGTGGCGAATCCACATAAAAGGTTTCATTCTCTGAAAAGACCCAATCTCGGCAAATTTCACTTTGAGAATTCATACTGTGTCCGCCTTTAATTACCACTGTTTTTGCCCCTTGCTGACGTAGTGATTCTGCCGCTTGTAAAAGTGATTGTTCATCGTGAATTTGAATTCCTGTTAGACTTTCTGCTTCAGGAATATTTGGCGTGATCACCGTTGCTAACGGCAATAATTTTTGGCTTAATGATTGAATTGCGTTTTGTTGCAACAACGCGGATCCACCTTTTGCAATCATTACAGGATCAAGCACAAAAATCCCAAAATCATACCGCTTAATATTCTCCGCTACGCACTCAATAATCTCACTCGTTCCTAACATTCCAACTTTAAACGCTTTGATTTGAAAATCATCGGCGATGGCTTTTAGTTGGCTTTCAATGGTATTTAATGGAATGGTGTGAATATCAAATACACCTAGCGTATTTTGTGCGGTTACAGCGGTAATCACTGAAGTACCGAATACACCACGCATTTGAAAGGTTTTCAAATCTGCCTGAATACCTGCTCCACCGCCACTATCCGAACCTGCAATCGTTAAAACTTGAGCAATCTTAGACATAATTCACTCTCCCATTTTGCTCCACCTCTTGTGCAGAGATTTCCGCTAATTTATCTAATAACCCCGTATAAAATTGCCCATACTGGGTTGCTTTAAGGGATTTTGCGACAAGCTCACCTGCAATAGCATAGGTGCTACAACACTCCACCGCTGCATTGAAATAATCGCTTTTATCCGCCACCGCAAAAAATGCCCCAGAAATTGCACTTAATAAGCAACCTGATCCCGTAACTTTAGGAAACATTGGCGAACCATTGTGTAGCGTAGCAATTCGGTTACCGTCACTAATCACATCAACTTCACCGCTCATCATTGCAATAGTTTGATATTTTCGTGCCACTTGCTGACAGATAGCATTTAAGTTCGCATCGCCTTTACCCGCATCAACCCCTTTCGCTTGCCAATCTGCCCCTGCTAAATAAGCAAACTCCCCAGCATTACCACGAATACCGCTGAACTGAATATGTGCCAGCAGTTGTGCTACGGTTTGCTTGCGATATTGCGTAGCCGCTACGCCAACAGGATCAAGAATCACAGGAATACCTAATTGATTTGCGGTTTTACCTGCTAACAACATCGCCTCTATTTCTTTACCGACTAATGTCCCAATATTGATTACTAGAGCTTGACTAATAGCTGGCACATCTTCCATTTCTTCAATCGCCACCGCCATAATGGGCGATGCCCCCAAAGCGAGCAGCCCATTTGCACAATAATTTGCCGCCACAATGTTAGTAATATTATGAATAAGCGGATTTTTTGCACGAATTTTAGCTAAATAATAGGATCGCATTTTTCCTCCTTACTGGATTTCAACCGCATAATGTTTAACTTCAGGAATGGCTTTAATTAACCCTCTTTGGTGCATAAACTCCGCCATTTTTTGATAACGATGATTATCCATCGCTCTTGGTCTAAGTGCTAAACGTGGAAGCGTATCTCGCCAAGCCAAACGATTTAATTCATTATCCAACTCTTTCGGTTTATAGCTGACAAAGAGTTTCCACGCATCATCTTGATGGTTAATTAAATAGGTGGTTGCCTGCTCTAAAGCGGTCAGAAATGCTGAAAGTTTTGCATTTGAAAGATGTTGCTGATGAGCTACTAGAATCAGTTCGTCATAAGCAGGTACACCGTGTTCTTCTGGGAAGAAAGCAATCCCCTGATGTTTTTCAAGTTGTAGTTGGTTAAGTTCAAAATTACGGAATGCACCAATTACCGCATCAACCTGACCCGACAGCAAAGATGGTGAGAGCGACCAATTCACATTCACTAATTCAACATCTTGACGAGTTAAATTGACGGAAGAGAGCATCGCCTCTAATAAACTATCCTCAAAACCACTTACCGAATAGCCAATTTTCTTGCCTTTTAAATCAGATAACTGATTGATTTTGCCATTTTTTAATGCCACTAAACTATTCAATGGTGTTGAAACTAACGTCCCGATTCTAACAAGTGGTAATCCTTCCGAAACGTGTTGTAAAAGTTGCGGTTGGTAGTCGATAGCAATATCAGCTTTACCACTTGCGACTAGCTTCGGCGGTAATGAAGGATCGGCAGGCTCAATAATCTCCACCTCCAAACCATTTTGAGCAAAATACCCTTTCTGTTGTGCCACAATAATGGCAGCGTGATCGGGGTTTACAAACCAATCTAGTAATAGTGAAAGTTTCTCTTTTGCCGCAACATTATTTGCCCAACTAAAGACACAGAATACACAGAGTATGTTGATTAGCTTTTTCATTATTTTCTCCTTTGGTTGTTAATTAACTTAAATCTAGCCCCATCTGCCAAAAAGCAGCTTCCATTCGAGTTGCTGTATTAAAAATTGCTTGAAGTGATTGAAGCTGTTGTGGTGAAAGCGATGCACACAGCTTATCTAAAAACAGTGCCAAATCTTGTGCTGCTTGTTGAAAAGATGGTGAAGCATAAGCATCAATCCACGCTTGATAAGGATTACCCTCTGGGCTTAATTTCTGCTCTACAATATATTTCGCAATATCCGCATAACCGATAGCACAAGGGGCAATTGCAGTATATAACTCGGCTAATCCACCTTTTATTCCACAATCTAAAACATAATGGGTATAAGCCACACAAGCCGATGATTCTTGTGTACTAAACAGTTCTTGCTCTGAGATTCCCCACTCTTTGCAAAATTGAATATGGAGTTCAATTTCATTTAACAGCTCATTATTAGCTTGTTGAGCTTGACGAATTTGTGCAAAGTTTTCCGCCTTATAAATGCCTAATGAAATCGCTCGGCTATATTGAAATAAGAACAGATAATCTTGTTTCAAATAGTGCTGAAAAGCGATTTTCGGCAATATCCCTTTCGCAAGTTGCTGGACAAATTCGTGATGAGTATAGTCTTGCCAATGTGGCGTTGCTTGTTGTATAAACTGTTGAATAATCGACATTTTTTCTCCTTTTATTGATTATCTCTAACAAATTTTATTTAACGTAATTCTCTCGCCCAAGGGATTACACGCCGCAGCAATAAATCAGCGGAAAAATAAAGGCAAAGAGTCATAATGACTAACATAAATAAAGCCGCAAACATCAAATCCACTTGCATTCGAGCATTTGCGTGTAACATCAAATAGCCTAACCCTTCTGAAGATCCAACCCACTCCCCAACCACTGCACCGATAGGAGCTATCGAAACCGCAATACGCAAGCCCGATGCTAAAGCAGGTAAAGCGGCAGGTAATTGCACTTTTAGTAATATTCTTAATGGCGAAACGCCCAAAGTTTTAGCGAGATCTAACCAATTCTTAGGGGTATGACGTAAACCATCAAAACAGGCAGCCGTTACAGGAAAGAAAATAATCAAAACCGTCATCACAATTTTTGATGCCAGCCCATATCCAAACCAAAGTACAAGCAATGGTGCAATGGCGAACACAGGAATAGCTTGAGAAATCACCAAAATTGGCAGTAAAAAATGAGAAAGGGTTCGAGAAAAATAGAGCAATAATGCGGTAAATAGCCCAAAACTACAGCCTAAAAGTAATCCAATTAAAATCTCAAGTAATGTAATTTGTGCGTGTTGCCACAAGAGTGAAAAGTGCGAAAAAAGCCTTGCAACCACACTTTCAGGCGGAGGCAAAATATAATGGGGTAATGAGAAAAGTTGAGTACACAGCCACCATAAGCCAAATAAGCCTAGCAAGATCACAAGCGGTCGGATTAGAGAGAAGATTTGCAAAAATTTTTTCATATCTCACCGCTTGCTAATTCGGCTAAAAGCCGTTGTTGTAAACCTAACATTTCCGCTTGTTGTGTGGCTTTCGGTGGGAAAATAGGGGCTGATATGCTGATTGGCTGATCTTTTAAGATAAAGATTTGATCACTCAATCGAATAGCTTCAAATGGATCGTGTGTAACCAATAATACCGTTTTATCGTCAAGTAACTCTTGGGTTAAATCTTGCAGTTGATGGCGAGTTACAGCATCTAGTGCAGAAAAAGGCTCATCAAGCAAAATCAAATTTGCCTGTTGCATCAGAACTCTTGCCAATGCCACACGTTGTCGTTGCCCACCAGAGAGTTGATAACAAGGCTTGTTAAGATGCTTATCCATCTTCACCGCCACCAACATTTGATAGGCTTTATCACAAGTTTCTGATGTTTTTGTACCTGATAAATAAGCCTTTAACTGCACATTATCTAGCAGAGATAACCAAGGTAATAAATTATCTTGTTGTGCCATCCACGCAATCTTGGTTTCGGCTTGATAAATAACCTTTCCGCCCGTAATAGCGTCATTTTCTAAGCCTGCTATGGTGCGTAATAAGGTGGATTTCCCCACACCAGATGTGCCAAGTAATGTCGTCCACTTACTCGAAGAAAGCTGCCAATTAAAATGCTCAAATAGCTTTTGCGAGCCAAAGGCTAAAGAGAGATCACGAATCTCCACACACCACATACCAACACCTATTAGGATTTAAGCAGTGAATAAGAGAAATAAAGAGAGATTAAAAATTGAATATGAAGAAAGGGATATTATGGTTTTCATCGCTTAGTTTCCTACGGCAGTATTAACTGAATCAGGTTCACGGGTATCATCTCAGCTACAAGTAGCACCCCGACTAAATTGAAAACGAGTATAAGGGATCTTAATGAGAATGCAAATTTCTTTACATTTCTAACCGCTTATAGACTAAAAATGCCAAATAAAAAATCTGCACTTTACTCCGTAAATATTTTTACGTTTCAAGTACAGATTTAATACTCGGTTAATTTAAAACCAGTTTAAAGCTAGTTTAAAACTAATGATAAATTACCACTGATAGCCTACGCCAACCCCACCAGATAAGTGACCTTGGCTGTTTGCAGTACCTTGTAATTTCAAGACGACTTTACCATTATCACTTGCTCTAGAGTAACCAACAGAGAGTGCTGAAGCACCAGCGTATCCACCAGCAGCAGCGGCAACCATTGACTTACCAGGGATATAAACTTGTGGTAACGATGCTGCGGCAGCAGAGCTTGCTCCAATACCACGAACACGTTTATCTAATTTGCCCACTTTATTATCAACAGCATTAAGTTGGTTCACATTAACCGCATCAGTGCCTCTAACACCCGGTGCAACATTGCTGATAACCTTGTTGCCTGCGTTAATACCTTGATTATTAATAGTAACACCGCCAACATTTAAGCTACCGTTTTCTGGCAATTTAACATCTTTCGCTAAGCCAAAGGTTACATCATTGCCATTTTTGGTAATTTCAATGTTGCCATCTTTATTATTAAGATCAACAGTTGCTCTTGGTTTAACATTAGAGCTGTCTTTACCATTTACAGTTAAATTCCAACCAGCTTCTGCAGTTTCTTTAACCTCATATAATTGGCTACCATTTACAGCATCTTTGCTGTTTGCATTTACATCACCGTCTTTTACATTGGTAACTTTATTGCCTGCAACATCAACTTTGTCTTTTGTTACTGTCGGACCACCCTCGACGGTTAAACCATCATTATCGATCTTCGTATTACCTGTTTTTACGCTGCCCTTATCGCTCAAATCAATGTTTTGAGCCAATTTGACATTTAAGGTACCTTTATCAGGATTTGCAACAACACCAATATTATTATCGGTCAGCTTATCCTTGTTAGCACCGCCCTTAATATCTAAGCGAGAGTTCAATGGGCGTTTCACCTCAACATCTTTGTCATCACCTGCAAAACGCAAGCCATCATTCAAGGTTGCTACTTCTTCGGTAATGGTCTTAGTTGGGTCTTTCGGATCTTTGGTTTCATAAACGATACGAGTTTTACCTTCCGTACCATCTTTACCATCTTGACCTTTAGCACCATCTAAACCTGCTCGACCATCTTTAACACTGATATTCGCAGATGCACCATCTTTGCCATCAGCACCTTTCGGACCTGTCAAGCCGATCGAGCCATCTTTGCCGTTTAACACCACAGATGAACCGTCTTTACCGTTTACACCAACTGTGCCATCAATGCCGTCTTTGCCTGGTTGACCGTTTTGACCTGGTTCGCCTTTTTCGCCAACTTGAACATTATTGGTCAAAGCGACCTGCAGTTTCTTAGCACCGTCTGTATCGGTAATGACAGATGTGCTTAATGACGGACCTTTGCCTACCACAGCGATGGCTGTATTCAAGCCTTGCTTGATTTCGTTACCCTCTTGGTCTTTCAAACCAAAACCGCCGTCAATCTTATCTTTGGTGTCTTGGCTTAAATCAACTTTGTAATCAGTAACACCAGTCTCAGTATTAGGTGTAGGTGTAACTACAACTTTGTCAGAGCCATTACTTACAGTTGTGTCTTTTCCGTGTACAGTGAAAGTTTTGCTACCATCAGGATTATCCTTGGTATCAACGGTAATGTTTTTACCCGGCTGAACATCACCTACACCACCAGGGGTGCCATCTTCGCCTTTAGGACCTTGTGGACCTGCCGGACCGGTTGCACCGTCTTTGCCGTTGGTGATGTTTGTTGAAACAGGAGCTGAACCATCGTTGTTATTAACAGTAACGGTTTTGCTGCCGTCTTGGTTTTCAACCAAGGTTACGGTTGGACTCTTACCGTCTTTACCGTTATTCACCGTGGTGCTGGTGCTTGTGCCATCAGGGTTGTTTACTGTGATG
>NZ_LEKM01000010.1 GCF_009761375.1 Ursidibacter arcticus
GTTGTACAAGGGGAGATTTGATAAACGTGAATTACAAAGCGAAAGATAAACAAGAGGTAAGATTTCTAACGATTTTTACAAATCCTTCCGCTTGTATAGATTAGGATAGCGCTCTTCTTTGACGAGTGATGTAATTTTAAATAAAGAGCAAGCACTCTTGTGGACACGAGTGCTATCTAGGTAGCATAGATGTTGAATAGACATCCTTGCAATAATTTGAATAATATATTTTTTTGATTGCATTATTTGAATCTAGCTCGGATATCGCTTCTTTGAATGTATCAACTAAATCAGATTGAGAAATAGTTTTGCCTTCTCTTGCCATTTTCGATAGGGCTGCTGTTAATGTGCTATCCTTTGCTATAAGCGCAGAATTTATATCACCTATTTTTTCAGCAGCAGCAATACATTTCACAAGTTCTTTAAGTTGTGGATCGACATTATGACCACAACTAGTAAGAATAAATAAAGATGAGATAGAAAATATTAATCTGTATAATTTCATTATTTATTTCCCCTGTGTTAAACATAAAAGGATTGAATAATTACAATAATTGGTAATATAGCACCAATAACTATTCCAAAAATCCCAAAAACGAAAGATACTCCAGTTGTACTAGAAAATTGTCCCATTGAATATCCAACTGTTCCTCCAATACCACCTAATGCAGTACCTAAAATAAGACCAATAAGCTTAACAAAAAAGCCAACCTCATTTTGAATAAAATAGATAGAGTTTACAGAGCCTGTTGGAAGAGCTGAACTTATCCAAAATATGTAAACTAAAAATATAAAAGATAAAACTGCACATAATGCGATACGTTCTTGTGTATTCATAAATTTTCTCCTGAATTAGTAATAAAACTTTACTATTGAAAAAAAAAAATGAATTGTGTCAAGCTATAAATCTCAAAAATTAAATTTTTAACTCACATTAACCAATGCATTTTGCATTAAATAGTCATTTTCTGTAGAATTGAGAGTTTTATTTATTGATTTTAGAAAAATGATTTTAGAAAAGAGAAAAAATAAATGATCCAAAACCTCCAAATGGCAGATCGTTTCGACGCATCTGCAGTAGAACAAGCACTTTATAAACACTGGGAAGAACAGGGCTATTTTAAGCCGACTGAGAACCCGAACGTTCCAAGTTACTGTATCGCAATTCCGCCGCCGAATGTGACGGGTTCATTGCATATGGGACACGCTTTCCAACAAACGTTAATGGATACGTTAATCCGTTTCAACCGTATGGAAGGGCATAACACCTTATGGCAAGCAGGCACAGACCACGCAGGGATCGCCACGCAAATGGTGGTGGAGCGTAAAATTGCAGCGGAAGAGGGCAAAACTCGCCACGACTACGGGCGTGAGGCTTTCATCAACAAGATTTGGGACTGGAAAGCCTATTCAGGCGGTACAATCAGCCAACAAATGCGCCGTTTAGGCAACTCAATCGACTGGGATCGTGAGCGTTTTACAATGGACGAAGGCTTGTCCAATGCGGTAAAAGAAGTGTTCGTGCGTTTACACGAAGAAGGCTTGATTTATCGTGGTAAACGTCTAGTAAACTGGGATCCAAAACTTCACACTGCTATTTCCGATTTAGAAGTAGAAAACAAAGAGAGCAAAGGCTCGCTGTGGCATTTCCGCTATCCGCTAGCAAACGGTGCAAAAACCGCAGACGGTAAAGATTATTTAGTGGTAGCGACCACTCGCCCTGAAACGATGTTAGGCGATACAGCGGTGGCGGTTCACCCAGAAGATGAACGCTATCAATCCTTGATTGGTAAAACGGTTATCCTACCGCTTGCCAATCGAGAAATCCCAATTATTGCCGATGATTATGTCGATCGTGAATTTGGAACAGGTGTGGTAAAAATTACCCCTGCTCACGATTTTAACGACTACGAAGTCGGTAAACGCCATAGTTTACCAATGGTAAACGTCCTAACCTTAAATGCGGATATTCGTGCGGAAGCGGAAATTATCGGCACAGACGGTAAACCGCTAACCAGTTACGAGGCGAAAATCCCTGTGGATTATCAAGGCTTAGAGCGTTTTGTGGCGCGTAAGAAAATTGTGGCAGATTTTGAAGCACTCGGCTTGTTAGATGAAATCAAACCGCACGACTTAAAAGTGCCTTACGGCGACCGTGGTGGCGTACCAATCGAGCCAATGCTTACCGATCAATGGTATGTGTCGGTAAAACCACTTGCAGAAGTGGCGACTAAAGCAGTGGAAGACGGTGAAATCCAATTCGTGCCAAAACAGTATGAAAACCTCTATTTCTCTTGGATGCGTGATATCCAAGATTGGTGTATTTCTCGCCAACTATGGTGGGGACACCGTATTCCTGCGTGGTATGACGAACAAGGCAATGTTTATGTTGCTCGTGATGAGGCGGAAGTGCGGTCAAAATATCAGCTAAATTCTGATGTTGTACTACGCCAAGATGAAGACGTGTTAGACACTTGGTTCTCATCAGGTTTATGGACGTTCTCTACATTAGGTTGGCCAGAGCAAACCAAAGAATTGAAAATGTTCCACCCAACCGATGTGTTAATTACAGGGTTCGACATCATCTTCTTCTGGGTAGCTCGTATGATTATGTTTACGATGCACTTTATCAAAGATGAAAATGGCAAACCACAAGTACCATTTAAAACGGTGTATGTAACAGGCTTAATTCGTGATGAACAAGGGCAAAAAATGTCGAAATCGAAAGGGAACGTATTAGACCCAATTGATATGATTGACGGTATTTCCCTTGAAGATCTTCTTGAAAAACGCACAGGTAATATGATGCAACCACAGCTTGCAGAAAAAATTGCTAAAGCAACGCGTAAAGAGTTTGAGAACGGCATTTCTGCTCACGGTACGGACGCCCTACGTTTCACCCTTGCCGCTCTTGCAAGTAATGGGCGTGATATTAACTGGGATATGAAACGCCTTGAAGGCTATCGCAATTTCTGTAACAAATTATGGAATGCCAGCCGTTTTGTACTCACAAACGACAAACTGGATTTATCAGCAGGCGAAGTGGAATACAGTTTAGCGGATCGTTGGATTGAATCGACTTTTAACCGCACTGTTGAAGAATTCCGTTCAGCATTAGCACAATACCGTTTTGACTTAGCGGCAAATACCATTTACGAATTTACTTGGAACCAATTCTGCGACTGGTATTTAGAACTAACTAAACCTATTTTTGCTAACGGTACGGAGGCTCAAAAACGTGGTGCAAGCCAGACGTTAGTGAAAGTGTTGGAAAAATTATTGCGTTTAGCTCACCCGATTATCCCATTTATTACCGAAGAAATTTGGCAAAAAGTGAAAGGATTTGCAGGTGTTGAAGGCGATACCATTATGTTACAGCCATTCCCACAAGTAGATGCCGAAGCAATCGACAACCAAGCAGAACAACAAATTGCGTGGTTAAAAGAGGTGATTATTGCCGTGCGTAATATTCGTGCGGAATCAAACATCGCCCCAAGCAAAGGACTTGACCTATTGCTACGCAATATCAGCGAAACCGATTGCAAAATTCTTGCTGAAAACGACCGCTTGTTAAAAGCCATTGCGAAATTAGACGATGTTAAAGTCCTTAACGCTGGTGAAGAAGCACCACTTTCAGTCACCAAACTGATCGGCAATGCGGAGTTATTCGTGCCAATGGCAGGCTTTATCAATAAAGAGGCAGAATTGGCACGTTTGAATAAAGAGATCGAAAAACTGAATAACGAAGTGGCTCGTATCGAAAACAAACTCAGCAACGAAGCCTTTGTTGCCAAAGCCCCAGAGCAAGTCATCACCAAAGAGCGTGAAAAAATGCAAGAGTACCAAAATGGTTTAGCGAAATTGCAAGAACAGTATAAAGCGATTGAGGCTTTATAATGATATAGGTGGAGCGAAAGCTCCATTTATTTATATCCTACTCCTATGTTCTACTCTGACGTGAGTGTGTTCAATCCCATCTTGATGTTCATAATCATATTTAAAACCTTTTAATTTAACTTGAATATTATTTTCTTGAGCATAGACATTCGTAAAATCTTCAAGTAATTCTAAAATATCGCTCGCAATATAGATTGCTCGTTCAGCGTTGATAGTGATTTTAGAATTAGGTTGAATATTTTTTAACGTTTTCTTTAATGCCGCTTTATTTAAAAAAGATACTTCTTCACCCAGTTCTAACACGATATTATCGGCATCAGCCAATTCCTCTCTGCTTAAATAATAAGAACGTTTCATATTACCGTGCAAAATAAACAGAATACTAATAATTAAACCAATTCCTACCCCTTTTAATAAATCTAAAAAGACCACTGCAATCATAGTGGCAACAAAAGGAATAAATTGATAAATGCCTTTCTGCCAAAAATGCAGATAGATGCTTGGTTTGGTAAGTTTATAACCAATAATAATCAGAATAGCAGCTAAACTGGCAAGAGGAATTTTATTCAGTAAGCTTGGAATAGAAAGAACACAAATGAGTAATAGTAGCCCGTGAAAAATGGCAGAAATTTTATGGGTTGCCCCCGCATTTGCATTCGCAGAAGAGCGAACAATCACAGAAGTCATCGGTAAACCGCCCAATAAAGAGGCTATTACATTCCCTATGCCTTGTGTGCGTAATTCTCGATTTGTATCAGTAATTCGGCGATGTTTATCTAAACGATCCGCTGCTTCAATTGAGAGTAATGTTTCAATAGAGGCAACAATCGCAATAGTAATTCCTGTTACCCAAACAATTTGGTTGCTGAAACCTGAAAAATCGGGAAAACGGATCAATCTTTCTGCTTGCTCTAAATTTTCTGGCACAGGGAGTTGCACTAATTGGCTAGTGGGAATAGCCAATGGGCTATTAAAATAGATAAAGCATTCATTGATAAGAATTCCCACCATCACTGCAATTAGTGCTGATGGCAGAATTTTAATTTTTCGTAGTTGTGGAATAAAATCCCAACCAATCACAATAAGTAAAGCGGTAAAAGCCACAATCAATGAGCCTAAATGAACGTGGATAATTGGATCAGAAACTACCGATAATAATTTGTCGCTCCCTAAGGCGTAGGGTAGCTCTTTAATAATAATGATAACCCCAATACCTGCTAACATTCCTTCAATTACCGCAAAAGGAATATAGTTTGTAATACTTCCTGCCTTGATAAGCCCAAGTAAGAGCTGAATAACCCCAGCAATTAAACCTGCACATAGGAAGAGTTCAAAAGAACCTAATTCACCAATAGCACTTAATACTATTGCCGCTAACCCTGCTGCTGGCCCTGATACACTAATATGCGATGTACTTAGCCAACCAATGACAATACCGCCCACGATACCAGACACAATACCTGATAATGGTGGAGCACCTGATGCTAATGCAATGCCTAAGCAGAGAGGTAAAGCAACGAGAAAAACGACTAGTCCTGATGCGAAATTTTGTTTAAGTAAACGTCCATTATTTTGTATGAGGCTCATAACTGCTGAATCCAAACCGTAAGAAAGGAATATTATTTTACGCCTTTTAAACAAGAAAATATTTGGCTTACATCACAAATTGAGTGAGAAATTGAAATAAAAAGTAAGAAAGCGGTAGTTTTTGATGAAAAAATACCACGACCGCTTTATCACTAATGAAAACTTGTTAGCTGTTCCGTCAAACCACTTTGGCGTTGAATTTTCATATTTACCCCCTGTTTCCAGATTTTTTCATTACTAAATAGGGTAAAGTGGGATTTTGCTCGTGTTACTGCGGTGTACAGTAGCTCTTTGCTGATTACAGGTGAGAACGTAAGAGGCATTATTAACAATGTATGAGCAAATTCAGAGCCTTGTGATTTATGAACTGTCATCACATAAGCAGGCTCATTACTCGGTAAACGATTTACTGAGATGCTTAAATAATCGCCTTTTTCTGTTTGTGTTTCAAAATAAACACGCAATTTACCTTGCTCATCAGGTAGGATAATTCCAATATCGCCACTGTAAATATTGAGTTGTGGGGCATTTTCAGTAACCAAAATAGGCTTGCCGATGTAGTTTTCTCGGCTGTGGCGGAAATGAACCAAATGGTGTTGTAGCAAGGCTTCTGCGATTGTATGGTTCAGTTTCTCAACGCCTAGTTCACTAACTCGTAGGGCGGAAAGGAAACGTACTTGTTGAAAAGCAGTAAAAATAGCTTGAATATTTTCTTTTGTAGGTTCACTTTTATAATGTTTGACTTGTTGTAGATAATCACGATAAAGCATTACTGCTTTTTTGACGACCATTTCTACACAATGTTGCGTCCAGAGTGGTTGTGTTGCAAATTCATTCGCATTAGGATAGTTAGATAAAGTAAGCTCATTAAATTCTGATCTTGCAAAAATATCCCACGATCTGACCGCTTGTTGAGCGTTAATTTCTTTCGCCAGTTGCCCGATGCCAGACCGATCATCAAAGCGATAACTATGACGTAAGTGGCAAAGAGAGTCACAAATAAAAGGTGGGTTTTCACTCTTAGCTGGAATAATGTCCCCTGTGGTTTCACTCAAATAATGGCTATGAGCAGGGCTATACCCCAAAGTTAAAAATTGCCCAAGCTCACTCATCATACTGCCTGCTTCTACGGACGCAAGCTGATCTTTATCTCCCAGTAGAATCACCCGAGTATTTGGTTTTAACGCATTGAGTAATTTATCCATCACAAACAAGTCAATCATTGAAGCTTCATCGACCACAATTAAATCAATATGTAGTGGGTTTTGTGAATGATAACGTGGCGTATCGCTATTTGGGTAAATCCCAATCAAGCTATGAATGGTTGAGGCTTTAGTCGGTACTTCATTTTTTAAGTTATCGGGTAAAGATAGCCCCTGTAAATTTTGGTGGATAGATTCTTTCAAACGAGCCGCTGCTTTTCCTGTTGGTGCAACAAGTGCAATATTCAGTAACGGTTGTCCAAGTTTGAGCTGTTTAAGTTGTAATGCGGCTAATAAAATGGCAACAGTGCGAGTTTTGCCCGTTCCCGGTCCACCTGAAATAATACTAAATGGCTGTTTTAATGCTGTTGCCACCGCTATTTTCTGCCAGTCAATATTTTCTGATTTTTCTGGGAAAAATTGAGCAATAATCTGCTGTTCAAGTGTGAAATTTGTATTTTGTATCGGTAAACTGACCGCTTGTTGAAGATATTGTGCGATTTGATTCTCAGCTTGCCAATAGCGATAGAAATAAACCCGTTGATGTTGGAATAACATCGGCGTTACTTTATTTGGATCATTGCTAAAAGCAATATGATTGGCTAACACACTTTGCCATTCAAGCGGTGAGATATGCTCAATTTTTTGCAAAATTGCATTACTCAATTCCCGATTATTTAAACCAAAAGGATTACTTGCCAAAGCGGAATCTAGGCGAATACAACTATGACCTTGCATTACATTAAAGGAAACCAAAGCACTAACCAAAATGGCTAAATTCTGTTGTAACGTTGAATAGCCTTGGTTTTGCTGTTTATTATCAATCAATTTAGCAAATTGATAATTTAATTCTGAGATCAGTTTTTCCGATTTAAGATGAGCGAGTAGTGTTAGCATAATAGGTAAGAGAACAAATAGATTGATGATAAAAATCAGACTGATGACAAACCCCAATTTGTTGTATTCAATAAACGGACGCCAGCGTGGCGTCCCTACACAACAAAATAAAATCTGTTATTTTTCAATTGGTTATAACTTTCCTTGTAGGGACGCCACGCTGGCGTCCGAATGAAAAAAGACTTTGTCAATAATCTGATGAT
>NZ_LEKM01000011.1 GCF_009761375.1 Ursidibacter arcticus
TCTCCGCCTTTGTGGGTTGGGATTTCGTATTCAAATTCGGTTTGAATACTGACAAAAAAACGACCGCACTTTTGGCTAACCGTTACGTTTTTAATCTCACCTACCACATCACGGCTGTTGCGATAGCGAACCCAACCGATTTTCGGGAGATACAAGCGGTTATTTTGTTGCTCTAATTTACAACCTTGCGGAAAGCGAAAGCTCTCTTTTAAGCCTTTTTTCTTGAATTTCGGGAAATCTGCATGCTGTTGGAAGAAGTTTTTGAACGCACTTTCAAGATCTTTTAACGATTGTTGAAGTACTTGAGAATGGCATTCTTTGAGCCAAAGTAGCTCTTTTTTCCATTGTGGAAGCAATGCAGTGAGTTTCGAATAGCTAAATTTAAATGTTTTATCTTGTTCGTACTGCTCACTCTGCCAAGCCAATGCTCGATTGAACACAAAACGAGAACAGCCACAGAACCGTTTAATTCTGCGGATTTGCTCGCCATTTGGCATTATCTCGAACTTAAAGGCTTTGCGTAGTTGCATTGACAAGGTTTAGAATGTAATTTTTACCAAATTCTACACTTGGTCTATGAAAAAAGAAACTGAAATTAGACACACCATTCGATTATTCGCCAATACATTGAGCAACAGCAAACACCCGATTAGTTAGGTTTGAAACGGCTATGCCGTTTGTGCCTTACATCTCCGCCCTGAAGGACGGATCTTTTCGGCACAATTCAGGTAAATAGCAATAGTTGCTTACGATTATCTTGTATAGTTGTGAGCAACTATTTGTATTTTACGGTTACCTTTGTACTGATATTTGGCAATTACTTGATAAAAAGGTAATATCTATAAACTTTTTAGCAGTTTGATAATCAAACTGTTTTTTTAATAGATTGAGAAAGTAATGAACCAGCAACCAGATCAAGAACTACCTGATGACGATATTGAAGTGATTGAACCAGAAGAAGTGGAGTTGATAGATGGCAGTGATGAAACCGATCATAAGGCTCTATCAAATACAATGCTTGTTCCACAAGGGAATTTAGATAGCTATATTCGTATGGCAAATCAATATCCGATGCTTACAGCCGATCAAGAAAAAGAACTCGCAGAACGTTTCTACTATGATGAAGATTTAGAAGCAGCAAAACAGTTAATCCTTTCTCATTTAAGGTTTGTTGTACATATTGCTCGTGGCTATATGGGATATGGTTTACCTTTAGCGGATCTTATCCAGGAAGGGAATATCGGTTTAATGAAAGCGGTAAAACGTTTTAATCCTGAAGTGGGGGTACGTTTAGTTTCCTTTGCGGTGCATTGGGTAAAAGCCGAAATTCACGAATATGTGTTGCGTAATTGGCGTATTGTAAAAGTCGCAACGACCAAAGCACAGCGTAAATTATTTTTCAATTTGCGAAAGAATAAACAACGTTTAGCGTGGTTTAATGAAGAAGAAATTCAAAAAGTAGCGGAAGAACTCGGTGTATCGCCCGATGATGTCAAAGAAATGGAATCTCGAATGACAGGGCAAGATATGGCGTTTGATCTGCCTGTTGGTGAAGATAGTGATGAAGCCTATGTTCCATCAATGTATATTGAAGATGATACTTCTAATTTTGCAGATGATTTGGAAGATGAGCAACACAATGGACAAGCAACGGCTCAATTAGCTTATGCTCTCGCACAGTTAGATGAACGTAGCCAAGATATTATTAAAACTCGCTGGCTTGATGAAGAAAAAGCAACATTACACGAACTTGCTGCAAAATATAATATTTCCGCAGAACGTGTTCGCCAGCTTGAGAACCAAGCCTTGAAGAAGATTAAAGATGCGATTACTTTAGAGTAAATGAAATTGTAAATAGAATAAACAAACCAACCGCTTGGTAACTTAGTTTGAACACTTACCAAGCGGTTGGTTTTTTGTAATGAATTGTAAGATTGTCTACATATCAAAGTGGATTTAAAAGAATCTACGGTTGATCTATTTAATCAATATGCGGTTGAAACTGCTAAAGAATTAACAGAAGATTCAAGTAAATTAAAACTTTATGATGCACGTAATGAAGTAATTAAAAATGTCATAACAGCAGCTGAGGAGCTTAAATCTAAAGTTGAGAAATCTGAAAAAGCGGTTAACGATAAACAAAGTGAGATTGATGAAATTAATAGGCAAATTGATGATTTAGCTTTAACGCCAACAGAACAATCTGCAGTTGATTTAAAAACTGAAAAAGAACAAGCGTTGGCGAACAATCAAACCGAAAAAGATAATTTAGCAACAGAGCAAATTCAGAAAAAAAGAGAGTTAGATGATCTGAATCAGGAATTAGCTAGCACAGGTTTAAAAGATTTGGGTTTACGCTCTCAGGCTTATGGCTCGAATGCATTTGCATCGGGTGATGATTCTATTGCAATGGGAACAAATACAACTGTAACATCAAATGATGGTATTGGGATTGGGCGTGATACATCTGTAACTGGTAAAGAATCTATTGCTATTGGTACAAATAATACTGTTGCTTCAGATAATGTTGTGGCAATTGGCTCTAACATTACCGTTGGTGATGGTTTTAATGGTGCAGTTGTTTTAGGTGCAAATTCAAAGCCAGGAAAAGCTCATCCAACGGAAAGCATTGAAATTGAGGGTACAACTTATCACTTTGCAGGTAGTAATCCCACTTCAGTAGTCAGTGTAGGTGGTAGTGGTGAAGAGCGTCAAATTACTAATGTGGCAGCCGGTCGTGTTTCTGAAGATTCAACGGATGCAATTAATGGTTCGCAACTTTATGCGTTAGCGAAAGCCATTGAACAAAAAAATTCAGCACCAAAAGATACTGTTAATATCCATCAGCTAAACCAACAAGGAAATGTAATCAACAAACGTATTGACAACCTTGAGAATAAGATGCAAAAAAACCAAAAACGCACAGATGCAGGTATTGCATCAACTGCTGCAATGGCTAATATCCCTCAAGTAATGTTAGCCGGCAAATCAGGTGTTGGTGTGGGTGTTGGTCATCGCAGCGGACAGAGTGCAATTGCTGTTGGATATTCACGAGCATCTGATAATGCGAAACATATTATTAAACTATCTGTAGGTGTTGATACACAACGTAAATCAACTGTTGGTGCGGGTTATATGTATCAATGGTAAGATATAATAGGAAGTTAGGTTGAGCTTCCAGACTTTTTAAACAAATAAAATAGTAAATCTATATTGAAAACTGACCGCTTGTCGTAATACAAGCGGTCTTTTTCTAGCAAAATTTTACAAATCATTGTAGTTGCTCAAATGTTCAAATTTCGGTTGATCTTGGTGTTCGCTTTGCGATATAATCCACAACCTATTTGCATAGGGCAAATAGGTTCGTCCCGAAAGGGTGTTTTTTATTTTAACGGAGCACTAATATGATCCAAGAACAGACTATGCTGGATGTTGCTGATAACTCAGGGGCTCGTAGCGTAATGTGTATCAAGGTTCTAGGTGGATCGCACCGTCGTTACGCTGCTATTGGCGATATCATCAAAGTTACTGTAAAAGAAGCAATTCCACGCGGTAAAGTTAAAAAAGGTGATGTGTTAAAAGCGGTTGTTGTGCGCACCAAGAAGGGTGTTCGTCGCCCAGATGGCGCGGTTATTCGTTTCGATGGCAACGCTTGTGTAATTTTAAACAATAACACAGAGCAACCAATCGGTACTCGTATTTTTGGACCTGTGACGCGTGAACTTCGTTCTGAGAAGTTTATGAAGATCATTTCTTTAGCTCCAGAAGTACTGTAAGGAGAATGTAATGGCTGCAAAAATCCGTCAAAACGATGAAGTTATTGTTCTTACCGGTAAAGATAAAGGTAAGCGTGGTAAGGTAACTAAAGTGTTACCAAACGGTAAAGTTTTTGTTGAAGGTATCAACATTGTAACTAAACACGAAAAACCAGTTCCAGCTTTAGGTAAAGCAGGTGGTTTAGTGAAAAAAGAAGCTGCGATTGATGTTTCTAATGTTGCAATTTTCAACCCTGAAACAAACAAAGCTGACCGTGTAGGATTTAGATTCGAAGAAGGTAAAAAAGTACGTTTCTTCAAATCTAACGAGAAAACAATTTAATTAACTGGAGTAATGCGATGGCGAAACTGCATGATTACTACAGAGATACAGTAGTTAATGAATTAAAAACTAAATTCAACTACTCATCTGTCATGCAAGTCCCACGAATCGAAAAGATAACCCTGAATATGGGTGTGGGTGAAGCATTGACCGATAAAAAATTGTTAGATAATGCAGTAGCAGATCTAGCAGCAATTAGCGGTCAGAAACCTTTAATTACAAAAGCACGCAAATCTGTTGCAGGCTTTAAAATCCGTCAGGGATATCCAATCGGATGCAAAGTAACCCTACGTGGTGAACGTATGTGGGAATTCTTTGAAAGATTGATTACTATCGCTGTTCCACGTACTCGTGACTTCCGCGGTTTAAATGCGAAGTCTTTCGATGGTCGTGGTAATTACAGTATGGGTGTTCGTGAACAAATCATTTTCCCAGAAATCGACTACGATAAAGTAGATCGTGTTCGTGGTTTAGATATTACTATCACCACAACTGCGAAAACTGATGAAGAAGGTCAAGCTTTATTAGCGGCTTTCAATTTCCCATTCCGTAAATAAGGTAGGTTATCGTGGCAAAACAATCAATGATTGCACGTGATGTAAAACGTGCGAAATTAGCTGATAAATTTTACGCGAAACGTGAAGAATTAAAGAAAATTATTTCTGATGTAAATTCTTCAGACGAAGAGCGTTGGGATGCTGTTTTAAAATTACAAACACTTCCACGTGATTCTAGCCCAAGTCGTCAGCGTAATCGTTGCCGTCAAACTGGTCGTCCACATGGCGTACTTCGTAAGTTTGGCTTAAGCCGTATTAAGGTTCGTGAAGCTGCAATGCGCGGCGAAATTCCAGGCCTTAAGAAAGCAAGCTGGTAATAACCTCTTTTAATTTGGAATCATGGGAGTAAATACATGAGCATGCAAGATCCAATCGCAGATATGCTGACCCGTATTCGTAACGGTCAAGCTGCGAATAAAGTTGCAATCAGTATGCCTTCATCTAAGTTAAAAGTTGCTATTGCAAGCGTTTTAGCTGAAGAAGGTTATGTTGAGAGCTTCAAAGTTGTTGAAGGTTCAAAACCTGAATTGGAAATCACTTTAAAATATTTCCAAAACAAACCAGTTGTAGAAAGTATCCAACGCGTAAGCCGCCCTGGTCTTCGTATTTATAAACGTAAAGACGAATTACCAAAAGTAATGGGTGGTTTAGGTATCGCAGTTGTTTCTACATCTAAAGGTGTAATGACCGATAGAGCTGCACGTCAAGCAGGTCTAGGCGGTGAAATTATCTGTTACGTAGCATAATAGAGGGGTAGGAAGAATGTCTCGTGTTGCAAAAGCACCTGTTAATGTTCCTGCCGGTGTTGAAGTTAAACTCAACGGTCAGCTATTAACAGTTAAAGGTAAAAACGGCGAGTTATCTCGTGAAATTCATAATGCAGTTGAAGTAAATTACGAAGCTAACGTATTAACTTTTGCACCTAAAGCAGGTGTTGTAAATGCAGATGCACAAGCAGGTACTGCACGTGCACTTGTTAATGCTATGGTTATTGGTGTTACTGAAGGCTTTACTAAGAAATTGCAATTAGTTGGTGTTGGTTATAGAGCACAAATGAAAGGTAACGTGGTTGCTTTAAGTTTAGGTTTCTCACACCCAGTTGAACATACGTTGCCAGCTGGCGTAACTGGTGAATGTCCATCTCAAACAGAAATTATTCTTAAGAGTGCTGACAAACAGTTAATCGGTCAGGTAGCAGCAGATATTCGTGCATATCGCCGTCCAGAGCCTTATAAAGGTAAAGGTGTACGTTATTCTGATGAAGTTGTACGTACAAAAGAAGCGAAGAAAAAGTAAAGTAAGGTAACACTATGGATAAGAAAGTAGCTCGTATCCGTCGTGCAAGCCGTGCACGTCATTTAATGAGAGAGCAAGGTGCAACCCGTCTGGTTGTGCATCGCACACCTCGTCATATTTATGCGCAGGTTATTGCACCTAATGGCTCAGAAGTACTAGTAGCAGCTTCAACTGTTGAAAAAGTAATTAAAGAGCAAGTTAAATATACTGGTAATAAAGACGCAGCAGCAGTAGTTGGAAAATTAGTTGCAGAACGCGCTTTAGCTAAAGGTATTAAAGCGGTTGCATTCGATCGTTCAGGTTTCAAATACCACGGTCGTGTACAATCATTAGCAGATGCTGCTCGTGAAGCTGGTCTTCAGTTCTAATAGAGGAATTTGAGATGTCAAACATCGAAAAACAAGCTGGTGAACTGCAGGAAAAGCTAATCGCGGTTAACCGTGTGTCTAAAACCGTAAAAGGTGGTCGTATTATGAGTTTCACTGCTTTAACAGTAGTGGGCGATGGTAACGGTCGTGTTGGTTTTGGTTATGGTAAAGCTCGTGAAGTTCCAGCAGCTATCCAAAAAGCGATGGAAAAAGCTCGTCGCAATATGATTAATGTAGCTTTAAATGAAGGTACATTACAACACCCTGTTAAAGGTTCTCATACTGGTTCTCGCGTATTTATGCAACCAGCAAGCGAAGGTACTGGTATCATCGCTGGTGGTGCTATGCGTGCAGTATTAGAGGTTGCAGGTGTACATAACGTATTATCAAAAGCTTATGGGTCAACAAACCCAATTAACGTTGTTCGTGCTACTATTGATGCACTTGCTAATATGAAATCACCAGAAATGGTTGCTGCTAAACGTGGTAAAACCGTTGAAGAAATTTTGGGGTAATTGAATATGGCAAAAACAATTAAAGTAACTCAAACACGTAGCTCAATTGCTCGTTTACCGAAGCATAAAGCAACGTTAAAAGGCTTAGGCTTACGTCATATTCGACACACAGTAGAATTGATCGATACACCAGCAGTACGTGGTATGATCAATCAAGTTTCATATATGGTTAAAGTTGAGGAGTAATAGAATGCGTTTAAATTCTCTATCCCCAGCTGAAGGCGCTAAGCATAGTGAAAAACGTCTTGGTCGTGGTATCGGTTCTGGTTTAGGTAAAACTGGTGGTCGTGGTCATAAAGGTCAAAAATCTCGTACAGGCGGCGGTGTTCGTCGTGGTTTCGAGGGTGGTCAAATGCCTTTATACCGTCGTTTACCAAAATTTGGTTTTACTTCTCTAAAAGCATTACACGTGGCTGAGATTCGCTTAAACGATTTAGCGAAAGTAGATGGTAATATTGTTACTTTAGATGCTCTTAAAGCGGCTAATGTAGTTACTAAAGATGTTTTATCAGCTAAAGTAATTCTTTCTGGTAAAATTGAAAAAGCAGTAGTAATTAAAGGCTTAGGTGTAACTAAAGGTGCAAAAGCTGCTATCGAAGCTGCTGGCGGTTCTATCGAGGAATAGTAAATGGCTAAACAACCAGGATATCAAGGTAATACTCAAAAAGGAACTGGTGAATTAAAATCTAGATTATTGTTCGTATTAGGAGCTTTAATCGTTTTCCGTATCGGTTCTTTTATTCCTGTGCCTGGTATTGATGCTTCTGTATTATCCGAGCTAGTTCGACAGCAGCAAGGCACCATCATTGATATGTTTAATATGTTCTCTGGTGGTGCTCTAAGTAGAGCATCTATATTTGCTTTAGGTATTATGCCTTATATTTCTGCGTCAATTATTATTCAATTATTGACAGCGATCCATCCTGCTTTAATGGAACTCAAAAAAGAGGGTGAGGCAGGCAGACGTAAAATTAGCAAATATACGCGATACGCAACGTTAGGACTAGCATTAATTCAGTCTTTTGGTATTTCATTTGCCCTACCGAATATGGTTCAAGGATTAGTTCCTAATCCTGGTTTCTTATTCTATACAACTTCTGTAATTAGTTTAGTAACAGGTACAATGTTCTTAATGTGGTTAGGTGAGCAAATCACAGAACGTGGCATTGGGAATGGTATCTCATTAATTATCTTTGCAGGGATTGTAGCTGACCTTCCGTCAGTAATTGGACAAACGATTGAGCAGGCGCGTCAAGGAGAGATTTCGCCTCTTGTTTTATTACTAATTGCTGTAATTGCGTTCGCAGTAACATATTTTGTAGTATTTGTTGAACGAGGACAAAGAAGAATTGTTGTAAATTATGCAAGTCGCCAACAAGGAAGAATGATGGCACCTGCAAGATCATCTCATTTACCATTAAAAGTTAATATGGCTGGTGTAATCCCAGCAATTTTTGCCTCTAGTATTATTCTATTCCCTGCGAGTATTAGTCAATGGGTTGGGCAGAGTGAAAAATTTGAATGGTTATTTGATATATCTCAGTTATTACAACCAGGTCAGCCTTTATATATCATTTTATTTACAGCTGCTGTAATTTTCTTCGCATTCTTTTATACTGGAATGCAGTATAATCCTCGTGATACAGCGGATAATTTGAAAAAATCAGGTGCGTTTGTACCAGGTTATCGACCAGGCGAGCAAACATCTCGTTATATTGATAAAGTAATGACGCGTTTAACCTTAATTGGTGCGTTATATATTGCTTTTGTTTGTTTGGTTCCTTATATCATTACATCAGTATGGAAAGTATCTTTCCAATTGGGCGGTACTTCACTATTGATCGTTGTGGTAGTTATTATGGATTTCATCGCACAGGTTCAAAGTCATTTAATGTCTTTACAGTATGATTCTGTGTTGAAGAAAGCCAATTTGAAAGGCTTAGGGCAATAGCCCTTTGATAGAAAAAGGATAAGCAATGAAAGTTCGTGCTTCAGTTAAGAAATTATGTCGTAACTGTAAAATTGTTAAACGTGAAGGCGTAGTGCGCGTAATTTGTAGCGACGCTAAACATAAACAACGTCAAGGTTAATTGATATTCTTTCTTGCAAAGAACCAGCTGAGCGGTTATACTGCTCAGCTCATTTCGTCCTGATATGCTGTTTGAGTATCCTGAAACGGGCTTTTCAAGATCAGCATATCAATAACTTTAGTTAAATAGGAGTGCATAGTGGCCCGTATTGCAGGCATTAACATTCCTGATCAAAAACATACCGTAATCGCACTAACTGCTATTTATGGCATCGGTAAAACTCGTGCAAAAGCGATCTGCGCTGCAACGGGTATTGCTGAAGATGTGAAGATCAGAGAATTGTCTGAAGAGCAGATTGAAAAACTGCGTGAAGAAGTTGGTAAATTTACTGTCGAAGGTGATTTACGTCGTGAAGTAACTTTAAGCATCAAACGTCTTTTAGACCTAGGTTGCTACCGTGGTTTACGTCATCGTCGTAGTTTACCAGTACGTGGTCAACGTACTAAGACTAATGCGCGTACTCGTAAGGGTCCACGCAAACCGATCAAAAAATAATCGGAGTAGATAAATAAAATGGCTAAAACACCAGTTCGTGCACGTAAACGTGTAAAAAAACAGATCGCAGATGGCGTAGCGCATATCCACGCATCTTTCAATAATACAATCGTAACCATTACTGACCGTCAAGGTAATGCTCTAGCTTGGGCTACTGCGGGTGGTTCAGGTTTCCGTGGTTCTCGTAAATCAACACCATTTGCAGCTCAAGTTGCAGCAGAACGTTGTGCTGAAGTTGTAAAAGAGTTTGGTTTAAAGAATTTAGAAGTTATGGTTAAAGGTCCGGGTCCAGGTCGTGAATCAACAATCCGTGCATTAAATGCAGCAGGATTCCGTATCACGAATATTACTGACGTGACTCCGATTCCACATAACGGTTGTCGTCCACCGAAAAAACGTCGCGTATAATTGACGTTAGAATAATTGGAGAAAGAAAATGGCAAGATATTTGGGTCCAAAGCTCAAGCTAAGCCGTCGTGAAGGTACCGATTTATTCCTTAAATCAGGTGTTCGCGCGATCGAATCAAAATGTAAAATTGATACAGCACCAGGTCAACACGGTGCTCGTAAACCTCGCTTATCTGACTATGGTAGTCAGCTTCGTGAGAAACAAAAAGTTCGCCGTATGTATGGTATTTTGGAACGTCAATTCCGTAATTACTATAAAGAAGCTAACCGCTTAAAAGGCAATACAGGTGAGAACTTATTAGTATTGTTAGAAGGTCGTTTAGACAACGTTGTTTATCGTATGGGTTTCGCTGCAACTCGTGCTGAAGCTCGTCAGCTTGTAAGCCATAAATCTATTGTGGTAAACGGACGTGTTGTAAACATTCCTTCTTATCAAGTTTCTGTTGATGATGTTATTGCTGTTCGTGAGAAATCTAAAAAACAAGCACGTATTAAAGCATCATTAGAATTAGCAACTCAACGTGAGAAACCAACTTGGTTAGAAGTTGATGCTACAAAGATGGAAGGTGTATTTAAACGTACTCCTGAACGTTCTGATCTATCAGCAGATATTAATGAACATCTGATCGTTGAGCTCTATTCTAAATAATAAATAGCGCTTAAAAGCAAAGAGAGGATAAAATGCAGGGTTCTGTGACAGAATTTTTAAAGCCACATTTAGTGAATATTGAACAAATTAGTTCAACTCACGCCAAAGTGACATTAGAGCCGTTAGAGCGTGGCTTTGGCCACACATTAGGTAACGCACTTCGTCGCATTTTACTTTCGTCTATGCCTGGTTGTGCAGTTACAGAAGTAGAAATTGATGGTGTATTACACGAATACAGCAGCAAAGAAGGCGTTCAAGAAGATATTCTTGAGGTGTTGTTAAATCTTAAAGGTCTAGCGGTAAAAGTTCAAAATAAAGATGATATTATTTTGACTCTCACTAAATCTGGAATTGGCCCTGTAACTGCAGCAGACATTACACACGATGGTGATGTAGAAATTGTAAATCCAGAACACGTAATTTGTAATTTAACGGATAAGAACGCATCTATTAGTATGCGTATCCGTGTTCAACGTGGTCGTGGTTATGTACCAGCATCTGCTCGAGTACATTTACAAGATGATGATCGCCCAATCGGTCGCTTATTAGTTGATGCTCGTTTTAGCCCAGTAGATCGCATTGCATATAATGTAGAAGCTGCGCGTGTAGAACAGCGTACAGACTTAGATAAGCTCGTTATTGAGATGGAAACTAATGGAACTTTAGATCCTGAAGAAGCCATCCGTCGTGCTGCAACGATTTTAGCAGAACAGTTAGCTGCATTCGTTGATTTGCGTGATGTTCGTCAGCCAGAAGTTAAAGAAGAAAAACCGGAATTTGATCCTATTCTTCTGCGTCCAGTAGACGACTTAGAGCTGACAGTTCGTTCTGCTAACTGTTTGAAAGCAGAGACAATTCACTATATCGGTGATTTAGTACAACGTACAGAAGTTGAGTTATTAAAAACACCAAATCTCGGTAAGAAATCACTTACAGAGATCAAAGATGTTCTCGCTTCTCGTGGTTTATCACTGGGTATGCGCCTTGAGAACTGGCCACCAGCAAGTATTGCTGAAGACTAGTTTTAGGTTTAGATTTTCTTAGAAGGAATAGGTTATGCGCCATCGTAAGAGTGGACGTCAATTAAACCGTAACAGTAGCCATCGTCAAGCGATGTTCCGTAATTTGGCAAGTGCTTTAATTAGTCACGAAATCATCAAGACTACATTGCCAAAAGCGAAAGAGTTACGTCGTGTAGTTGAACCGTTAATTACTTTAGCAAAAGTTGATAGCGTAGCTAATCGTCGTTTAGCTTTTGCTCGTACACGCAACATTGAAACAGTTGCTAAATTATTCAATGAATTAGGTCCACGTTTTGCACAACGTGCGGGTGGTTATACTCGTATTTTAAAATGTGGTTTCCGTGCAGGCGATAACGCTCCAATGGCTTATATTGAGCTTGTTGAGCGTCCTGAAGTAGCGGCTCAAGAAGCAGCAGAATAATTTATTATAAAGTATAAAAAGCCCGAAAATTCGGGCTTTTTTATTAGATATAACGAAACTATGGAGTGTAATAAGCAAAATAGTTGGGAATCTATTGCTCTATTAGTCCATCCACTTTGCAAACTCTATATATTCTAAAAGCTCAGGGTATTGTTTTAACCACTTTTGCCATTGAATTTTATCGACTTCAAGGGTAATTAAACGATCACCAAATTCATTAAATTGTTCTTGCTGAATACAATTGTGCAAGCGGAATTGGGTGTAAATATGCCCAGCAGTATTGGGTAGTAATACTTTTTCTGATACCAACTCATTTTTCAGTCGAGCTCGCATTGCTTCAAAAAGTAGTTCAATCCCCTGTTGATTTTGAGCAGATAAATAGACAGCTATTGGTTTTCCGTCATCTTGATATTCAATATGTGGCTCAATACCTGCCAATTTATCGACTTTGTTGAATACTAATAAAGTTGGAATATCAAGGGCATTGATTTCATCAAGCACTTGATTAACGGCGTCAATATTCTCATTCTTACGTTCATCAGACACATCAATGACGTGTAGTAATAATGTTGCTTCAGTCGTTTCTTGCAAGGTGGATTTGAATGCAGAAACTAAATCGTGGGGAAGAAAGCGAATAAAGCCAACTGTATCAGCCAAAATAGTCGTACCGACGTCTTGTACTTCGATACGGCGTAAAGTGGGGTCAAGAGTCGCAAACAGTTGATCGGCTGCATATACGCCAGCATCAGTAATTGCATTAAACAGTGTCGATTTACCCGCATTGGTGTAGCCGACCAAAGAAACAGTAGGAATATCTGCTTTCTGTCGTGTTTTACGGTTTTGATTACGCTGTTTATTAACTTTTTCTAAGCGATTTTGCAGTTGTTGGATACGAGCTTTAATTAAACGGCGGTCTGTTTCAAGTTGGGTTTCCCCTGGCCCTCGTAAGCCGACAGCACCGCCTTTTTGTTGATCTTGATTACCTAAACGACGTACTAAACGGGTAGATAAATGGCGTAATTGTGCAAGTTCAACTTGGAGTTTACCTTCGTGAGATCTCGCACGTTGTGCGAAGATATCTAAAATGAGTCCTGTACGATCGACCACCCGACAATCACAAAGTGATTGTAAATTTCTTGTTTGTGCTGGGCTTAGCTGGTGGTTTACTAATACCACCGTTGCACCGAATTGAGAAACAGCATCAGCAATTTCTTGGGCTTTCCCTTGACCTACATAATATTTAATGTGGGGAGCTGAGCGAGATGTTGTTAGAGTAGCAACAATTTCAATACCAGCAGATTCGGCTAATGTTTGAAATTCCAGTAAATTTTCGGTGTCTTTTGTTTGGGAAAGGTAGAGATGGACTAAAATTGCCCGTTCTTTACTTGGGGTATCTTTATGATTAACCGCTGGATTAGATATTGCCGATTCTTCTATTGGCAATAAATCGCCAAACGTAGAATGTTCCACGTTTGGCTCCGAGTAAAAATTTGACGTAGTAATGTTGAATTATTCCGCTTTTTCAGCCGTTTCTACCACTGTTTGTTGTGGTTGTGCTGAGTTGTTATTGTTGTTATGAGCAATTGCTCTTGCTGGTACGATCGTTGAAATCGCGTGTTTATAAACCATTTGGCTTACTGTATTTTTTAATAAAATCACAAATTGGTCGAAAGATTCAATTTGACCTTGCAATTTAATACCATTTACTAAGTAAATAGAAACAGGAATGCGTTCGCGACGTAGTGCGTTTAAGTATGGATCTTGGAGTGATTGACCTTTTGCCATTGTGTAGTCCTTTCTAGTTATTGTTTTATTATTGTGTATTGCCGAAGGCAAGCCAATCTTATCATAAATTATTTCTCTTTTGCTCCAATTTTTCGATCATTTTTGTATAAGCACCTTGTGGATCCAAGCTATCAAGCCACTCGACCTCACTCGTCCAACCTCTTAACCAAGTGATTTGACGTTTGGCTAATTGGCGAGTTGCACAAATTCCTTTATAGATAGCTTCATCTAAATTGATGTCGCCTGCTAAATATTCCCACATCTGACGGTAGCCAACACAACGAATAGAAGGTAAATCAGGGTGAAGATCTTTGCGTTCAAAGAGACGTTGTACTTCTTGCTCAAAGCCTAACTCAATCATTTTATGAAAACGTTGTTCTATACGTTGATGTAATACACTTCGCTCTTGTGGGGCAATGGCAAATTGCATAATATCATAAGGAATACTTTCCCCTTGTTGAGCAGTCAATTCTGTCATTGTTTTGCCTGAGAGATAGAACACTTCTAAAGCTCGATTGATTCTTTGACTATCATTCGGGTTTATTCGTTGAGCTGAAGTTGGGTCAATTTTGAGTAATTCTTGGTGGAGAGAAGCCCAACCTAGTTTCTCTGCTTTTGCTTCAATATCCGCACGAATTTCAGCATTAGCGGAAGGTAAAGGTGATAAGCCGTCCAATAAGCCTTTATAGTAGAGCATTGTGCCACCAACTAGCAAAGGAATCTTCCCTTGAGCCGTAATGTCTGCCATTTCTCGTAAAGCATCTTCACGAAAGTTTGCCACAGAATAGCTTTCAGCAGGATCGAGAATATCAATTAAACGATGGGGCGCAAGTTCTAATTCTGCTGCGTTTGGTTTAGCTGTGCCAATATCCATTCCCTTATATATCAAGGCAGAATCAACACTAATGACTTCTACGGGTAATGTTTGGCGTAGTTTAATGGCAAGATCGGTTTTACCTGATGCGGTAGGCCCCATTAGAAAAATAGCAAGTGGTTTTGACATATTTAAACGAATTAAAATAATAAGCGGTGGGATTTTACCGAAAATTTGCAAAAAATTCAGTAAATCCTACCGCTTAGAAAGTTGAAAGCCCTGTAAAATAACAGGGCTTTACCAAAATTGGGTTTAGTATGAAATACTAATCAGATTATTGACAAAGTCTTTTTTCATTCGGACGCCAGCGTGGCGTCCCTACAAGAAAAGTTATAACCAATTGAAAAATAACAGATTTTATTTTGT
>NZ_LEKM01000012.1 GCF_009761375.1 Ursidibacter arcticus
TTGGATACAACAAATTGGGATTTGTCATCAGTCTGTTTAGTATGAAATACTAATTAGCCTAATTTTTTAATTTGAGCAACTAATTTAGATTTGTGGTTAGCTGCTTTGTTAGCGTGGATTAAGCCTTTAGATGCCATACGATCCACTACTTTTTGCATTTCAACGAAAGCTGCTTCTGAAGCTGCTTTATCACCAGTTGCTACTGCTGCGTAAACTTTTTTGATGAATGTACGCATCATAGAGCGTTGGCTTGCGTTGTGTTGGCGACGTTTTTCAGATTGAATCGCGCGTTTTTTTGCTGACTTGATATTAGCCAAGGTCAAACTCCTAAAAATATCTGTGTAAAAATAAAAAACATAAAAAGCAGATAATTGGGCTTTTTATGTGCTATCGATAGTTTAAAGATTCATTTTCAACGAGACACGTGCTTGAAAATAACATCGTTTCACGCAAGAACAATTCTTGTGTAAAAGATAGTGGGCGATTTTAGCAGTTTTTTTCTGATTTTCCTACAACAAACTGCTAAAATTCCGATCAATTTTCAATGACAAAGAGAAAGCTTGTGAGTAAGAAATTATTAAGATCGGGGATCATCGTAAGTAGTATGACTCTGATTTCTCGTATATTAGGTTTAGTTCGAGATGTAGTTGTTGCCAATTTACTTGGCACAGGAATTGCGGCAGATGTATTTTTATTCGCTAACCGCATTCCAAATTTTTTACGCAGGCTATTTGCAGAAGGTGCATTTTCTAAAGCCTTTGTACCTGTATTAGCCGAATATAATGCCGATGATGATCCGAATAAAACCCGTGAGTTTATTGCTAAAGTCTCTGGTACATTGGGTGGATTAGTTTCGATTGTAACTTTAGTTGCAATGATTGCTTCACCTGTTGTTGCGGCATTATTTGGAACTGGGTGGTTTTTAGATTGGGTTCAAGATGGACCTAATGCGGAGAAATTTACCCAAGCATCGTTATTATTAAAGATAACATTCCCTTATTTGTGGTTTATAACCTTTGTTGCATTGGCAGGAGCGGTACTTAACACCTTAGGTAAATTTGGTGTAATGGCATTCTCCCCTGTTTTATTAAATGTTGCAATTATCGCAGTGGCTATTTGGGCAGCACCTTATTTTGATTCGGCTGATGTCGCATTAGCTTGGGGAGTATTTCTTGGTGGATTACTTCAATTCTTATTCCAATTACCTTTCTTAAAAAAAGAAGGATTATTAGTTAAACCGCAGTGGGCGTGGCACGATGAGGGCGTAAAAAAAGTCCGCACATTGATGATTCCTGCACTGTTTGGTGTATCTGTGACACAGCTTAATTTACTGTTAAATCAAGTGATTGCCAGTTTTTTAGTTACAGGCTCAATTAGTTGGCTTTACTATGCCGATCGTATGATCGAATTCCCTTTGGGATTATTTGGGATTGCCATCTCTACGGTTATTTTACCAAGTCTTTCTCGTATTGCTAAACAGAAAGATCTGACAGCACACCAACGAGCAGATAACTTTGCTCAAACGATGGATTGGGGGGTTAGAATGGTGTTGTTGCTTGGTGTGCCTGCAATGATAGGGATTGCAATTTTAGCTGAGCCGTTAATGATGACGATGTTTATGCACGGTAAATTTCAGCTTGTTGATGTTGTGGCCTCTGCTAAAGCCTTATTTGTAATGTGTTTTGGGCTAATTAGCTATATGTTGATTAACGTTTTGGCGAATGGGTTCTATGCCCATCAAAATACGAAAACGCCTGTTAGAATCGGGATTATTGCTGCAATCAGTAATATTTGTCTTGGCGTATTAGCTATTCCATTTGGGTATGTTGGACTCGCAATGGCATCGGCATTATCAGCTTTGGTGAATGCTACATTACTGTATCGTGGGTTGATGAAAAATCAGGTGTATAAAATCAGTAATAAAACCATTCTATTCAGCCTAAAATTACTGATTGCAGGCTGTATTATGGGGGCTTTTGTTTCTTATTTTTCACCTGAATTACACCAATGGGTGTTGCTTTCAATTTGGGGAAAAATCCATTGGCTTATTTGGTTAATTTCCCTTGCTGCGATTGCCTATTTTACTACCTTAATTGCATTAGGTATTCGTCCTAAGGATGTTATTATGGTAGCAACATAGAGTCTTATTTTGTGGGATTTAATACCTGATGAATAAAACCATTTGATTGGCTTAAACGCATTTTTGCTTCTTTTGCCGATATTTTTAAAAGTAGCATTACAATCGCAACCTTGCACTCACCATTAGCTTCTTGTAATGCTAACTCTGCTTCCAGTCGTTCACACTGTGTAGCCTGTATAACAATATTTTTTTGTCGTTCAACTAATTTTGCATTGGTGGCAACAACATCAACCATCAGATTACCAAACACTTTACCTGTTTTAATCATTGCACCTGTCGTTAGCATATTCAAAATTAATTTTTGAGCGGTTCCTGCTTTCATTCTTGATGAGCCTGTAATGACTTCTGCTCCAACAATCGGGGTAATTGCAATATTTGATAATACAGCCAATTGAGAGTTAGGATTACAGCTTATTCCAATTGTAGTACATCCTATTTCCCGAGCATATTCAATTCCAGATAAAACATAAGGTGTTCTTCCACTTGCAGCAATTCCAACAAGAACATCTTTGTTATTTAATGCAATATTATTTAGGTCTTGTATTGCAAATTCACGATTATCCTCAGCATTTTCAACTGCTTTTAATATGGCAGGATAGCCGCCAGCGATTAATCCGATAACCTGATCGCTTGGAGTTCCAAAAGTTGGTGGACATTCACTTGCATCTAAAATACCTAAACGTCCAGAAGTCCCTGCACCGAGATAAATTAGTCTTCCTCCACGATTAAAGCTGCTAGCGATTAAATCAACGGCTTTAGCGATTTCTGGCAATACTTTTTGTACAGCAAGTGCCACCTTTTGATCTTCGTGGTTTATCACTTTAAGCATATCTAAGGTTGAAAGTCGATCAATATTTTGGCTTGCCGTATTTTGGCTCTCAGTGATCAACTGATTGATTGAAACCATCATTAAAAATTTCCTATAACTAAACTAATTGTGATTATTTTATTCTAAATTAACTGATAGTAGAGAATAATTTGCTTTATTTGAGAAGGTAACTACGAACGTTAAATTAGAAAAGGAAAAGGGCCTAATCCGATATATCGAATAAGCCCTTTGAATCATAGTCTATAGATTTAAGCCTTAGGAGCACCAATTGGTAATACCGTACGACCAAAACTTTCGTTAATAATTTCTGCAGCCGCTAAGTAGAATGCTAAAAATGCAGTTAATAAACCAAAGTTACCGCCAATATGCGTAATTGCGTGGTTACCTGTAAAATCACCTGCTGCTAATAAGTAGAAAGTAATGGTTAAGGCTAAGAAAATAGCTTGTAACGCACGAGGTTTTGTTAATGTACCAATGAACATCATTAAAGTGAACGTACCCCAAACCACTAAGTACCAACCAATAAACTCAGGTGATACGGTTGATGCAAAAAATACTTTGAATAATGCAAATGACCACCAAAACGCACCGTAGCTGGTAAATGCAGTAAAACCAAAAGTGTTGCCTTTTGAGAATTCAAACATTCCTGCGATCATTTGAGCTGTACCACCGAAAGCAAAACCCATTGCAAGGACTAATCCAACGTTATCGCCAGAAAAAGTACCATTATTGATTAAGCTAAGTAACCAAGTTGTTAAAGCAAATCCACATAAACCTAATGGGCCTGGATTTGCTGTTGCTGTATTGTGAGCAGACATTAAAACCTCTATTTGTTATTTGTTCTAAGTAAATTCCAGTATTTCTCGTAGATTTCGACAGCTTCGCCGACATCACTTTGTAAAATACCTTTCTCAATTTCTTCAAGGGGTGGGAAAACCAAGGGATCATTGACAAGGCTTTCACTTAATAACGCTTTGACGTTTTCGTTTGGCATTGAGAATCCCATTGTTTCAATCACCTCTTTTGCACTTTCAGGACGCAGCAAGAAATCAATAAATTTATGTGCTGCTTCCTTATTTTGGGCATTTTTAGGAATTGCGTAATTATCCATCCAAACAACTGCACCTTCTTTCGGGAAAACAAATTGAATGTCTGAATTTTCGCTTTTCGCACGATGTGCCGAGCCTGTCCATTGCATACCAATATCCACTTCACCTTGTAAGTAAGGCATTTCAGGGGAATCTGAGTTAAATACAAGTACATTTGGCACAAGTTTTGTTAAACGCTCATAAGCGGCTTTAATCTCGTTCTCGTCTGTGGTATTCGGTGATTTACCGTCTAACAACAATGCGATATGAAACACCTCACGAGCATCATTCATTAGCAATAATTTGCCTTTGAATTCTGGTTTCCAAAAGTCGCCCCAGCTAGTAATACTTTGCGGTTCGATTGCTGAAGCATTTACCCCTATGCCTGTTAAACCATATACATAAGGGAGAGAAAATTTATTTTCAGGGTCAAACGGCTTACCCATCAGAGCCTTACTAACATTAGCGAAATTACTTAATTTGCTATGATCGATTTCTGCTAACATTCCTTCTTTTGCCATTTTACCGACATAATAACTTGAAGGAAAAACAATATCATAGCCTTTGCTATCGGCTAATTTAAGTTTAGAGTACATCTCTTCATTACTTTCAAAGGTTGAGTAGATGACCTCAATTCCCGTTTCTTTAGTAAATTGTTCCAAAAGAGATGACGGCACATATTCCGTCCAGTTATACACATACAATTTTTCTGCTGCTTGAGCAGTGATGGCAAATAGTGCAACAGATGTTGCGATAAGTTTGGTTAAAAACCCACGACCTAATTTGATCAACCTTTTGTCCTCTGCATAAAATAAAAAACTGCCATAATTTGCAAAAATTATAGCAGAACTAACCGCTTGCGATTATACCCTAAAAACTAATAGGTCTTAAGGTAAATTTTTTAAAGAATATATTCAAGTAAACTGGAGGTTATTTTAAAACAGTAATTTTCGAAAAAGAACTCCCAAATACAATACCTATAATCGCAAAAGGAAGCCATTCCATTGAATAGGCACTTAACGGTAATTGTGTAATAAATTCAATTTTAGCAACCGATGCAATGGCGATTACGGTAACTAAAATAATCGGTAAGCGTTGAGCTAATTTAGGCAATGGTATGACCAAATTAACTAACAGAACCAATAAAGCTGTCATTGAAATTGGGTAAAGTACCAATAATACAGGAACTGATTTGCTGATCACCGCATTTAGCCCTTGGTTCGCTAAACCAAAACCAATGAGGGTAAATAAAACTGCATAGGCTTTGTAAGGGATTTTCGGGAAAATACTATTAAAATAAGCAGAAGTTGAAACGACTAAGCCAATCGCTGTTGTTAAACACGCAAGAGTTACAATTAAACCTAACAGACTACGTCCAAGTTCGCCAAAGGCTTGATTTGCTGTTGTATTTAGAATAAATGTTCCTAAATGCTGACCTTTTGTTGCAACATCAGTAACCATATCTGTGCTCAATGGAATTTTATAGCCAATCCAACCGATAGAGATATAAATCACAGCAAGTGAAACGGCAGCAATCAATGCGGCTAACGTAGTTTGTTTTACCAAAGAACTATTAGCTTGAGCTTTTGCCTTGATACCATTGATGACGAGTACTGAAAAAGCGAATGCTGCTAGTGCATCCATTGTCTGATAGCCTTCAATAAAGCCTGTAAAAAATGGAGCATCTAATGTCTGAGCTTTAGTGGTGTCAGTTCCCGAAAAGAGCATTATTGCTCTTATTACTAAGGCGATAATTGCAATCAATAAAGCTGGAGTAAGAATTGCACCGATACGATCAACCATCTTGCTTGGGTTTAGACTTACCCATAACGTAATCGCAAAATAGCCAACGGTAAACAACAATAATGATGTAGGGCTAGCTTGCTCTAAAAATGGTGTAAGGGCGATATCATACGCCGTTGCGGCTGTGCGTGGAATGGCAAAGAAAGGCCCAATCGTTAAGTAAATAGCACTTAACAGTAATAAAGAAATGATTGGACTAATATTTTCTAAGGCTTTTTTATAACCACCTTCATAATACGCCGCCACAATAGTTGCGACTAAAGGTAAGCCAACACCTGTTAGAACAAACCCACCAATCGATATCCAGAAATCGACACCACTATCAAAACCTAATTTTGGTGGGAAAATTAAGTTACCCGCCCCAAAGAAAACAGCAAATAACATAAAACCCACCACAAGGGTATTTTTATTCATTATAAAACCTCACAAAAACGCAAATTGCGTACTATCCACTAAAAATCAATAAAATAAAAATGATGAACCAATTCAATTTTGAATTGGCTCAGATTGTTGCTAAACTCCCTGTGCTAAATACTATCAGAGAAATAAACTAACTTCTAATATTCTTAAAAATTTCTTAAGCTCTGATTTGTATTACCTAACGCTATTTCAACTTTTTGCTATTTTTTATTTATTAGAAAGGGGGAACTATGAATACTCACTATCCAAAAGCAATGATTTTTATCCATTGGCTTGTTGTGATTCTTGTTATTGCGACTTATCTTACAGCTGGAAACCCAGTCAGAAATGGAATTGTAGGGCAAATTCATACAGGTTGTGGAATAATGATCGCAACCATTTTTCTTATACGATTGGTTATACGTTTATGGTTTAACACCAAGATACCCAAACATAGTTTACCGAATTGGCAGCACTATTTAGCCTCAATCACACATATTATGCTTTATCTCTGTATGATTTTCATTCCGATAACAGGCTTTATGGCGTTATCAGATAATGCAATTCAGTATGAAATTTTAGGAATAGAGTTACCGTTATTCAGTGAAATTCCGATTTGGGATTGGGATTTATCAGTTGGCGAGTTACACGAGTTACTAGGGAATGGCTTTGTAGGATTAGCTGGTATCCACGCTTTAGCAGCGTTAGCTCACCATTTTATTTTAAAAGACAATGTGTTAAAGAGTATGTCTTTACATCATATCTTCGGTAACACAAATACTTAATCTATCTTGTAGAGGCTCACTCACAAATGAATATAACATTCGAGAGTTGCCCCTATACAAATTTTCTTAAAATTGCTCTTTATACAGTTGCTACATATATTGAGCAATTTTATCTATTACATTTTTATTGGTAGAACCGACCGCTTATAGCGATTAGCTCATATATAAACCGCCATTAACGTGAATGGTTTCACCGTTGATGTAGCCAGCATCATCAGAAGCAAGGAACGCAACTGCTTTCGCAATATCTTGTGCTGAGCCTAATTTGCCTGCAGGAATTTGACTTAAAATCGCATTTTTTTGATCTTCGGTTAATTCATCAGTCATATCTGTTGCAATAAAGCCAGGGGCTACCACGTTTACTGTAACGCCACGAGATGCCACTTCTTTTGCTAATGATTTTGAGAAACCAACCAAACCTGCTTTAGCTGCACAATAGTTTGTTTGACCAGGGTTACCCATTGAACCTACCACTGATCCAATCGTAATAATACGTCCACCTTTTTTCATCATTGGGCGTAATACTGCTTTTGATAAACGATAGACTGACGTGAGATTAGTTTGAATAATATCGAACCAATCGTCTTCTTTCATACGCATTAACAAGCCATCGCGTGTAATACCTGCATTATTGACAAGAATATCAATATCACCAAATTGTTCTTTAATTTGAGCGAGTACTTGTTCGATAGATTCAGCGTCAGCAACGTTTAACACTAAGCCTTTACCTTGTTCACCTAAATAAGCTGAAATAGATTCTGCTCCTTTTTCAGATGTTGCTGTCCCGATGACGAAAGCACCTTTAGACACTAATTCTTCTGCAATTGCTCGTCCAATTCCACGAGTTGCACCCGTTACTAATGCGATTTTATTCTGCATATATGTTTATCCTAATTGATTGATTATTCTCTCTTTCAAAAAGCGAGAAAAGGTAAATTAAAATTCGATAGCCTCAAAGGTTGCGACATCATTGACTGCTTTTGCCGAAAGTTCTTTGACAATGCGACTTGTTAAGCCTGTTAATACTTTATTCGGCCCGATTTCATATAAAGTTGTAACGCCTTCTTGTGCCATTTTTTCAACACTTTCTGTCCAACGAACAGGGCTGTAAAGTTGGCGAACTAAAGCATCACGAATTTTATCTGCATCACTTTCTACCACAACATCAACGTTGTTGATAACAGGCACAAGCGGTGTGTTTAATTGAATATTTTGCAATGCTTGAGCTAGTTTTTCAGCAGCTGGTTTCATTAAGGCACAGTGAGATGGCACGCTAACAGCTAATGGTAATGCACGTTTTGCTCCAGCTTCTTTACACAATTCGCCAGCACGTTCTGCAGCTGCTTTTGTCCCAGCGATCACAACTTGTCCTGGTGAGTTGAAATTCACTGCCGAAACAATTTCGCCCACTTCTTGTTGGGCTTGTTCGCAGGCTTTGATGATTGAATCATTGTCTAAGCCGATAATTGCAAACATTGCCCCCGTCCCTGCTGGTACAGCACTTTGCATTGCTTGTCCACGCAGTTCAACTAGCTTAATCGCATCTTGGAAATCTAATACTCCAGCACAAACTAAGGCAGAATATTCCCCTAAACTATGTCCAGCCATTACTGCAGGTTTTTGCTCTGGGAATTTCTCTTGCCAAATACGATAAAGTGCCACTGATGCAGCTAATAAAGCAGGTTGTGTACGCTGTGTTTGACCAAGATCTTCAGCCGTTCCATTTTGAACAAGATCCCATAAATCATAGCCGAGAACATCACTCGCTTGTTTAAAAGTTTGTTCAACAACTGGGTAAATAGGTGCAAGATCCGCTAACATTCCAACCGCTTGCGAACCTTGTCCTGGGAATACCATTGCAAATTTAGACATTTTTTATCCTCTTATTTAATTTCTGAATTTTTCCCGTTTTTATGACGAATAGAGATTGAGCTAATCAGTTAATCCGCTGAATAATATAGCTTACCGATTTCAATCTTTTGGCGACCATTTGCTTCACGCCATTTATTGGTATCTCTTAATGAATAGACACAGCCACAGTATTCTTGTTGATAAAAACGCTCACGTTTACTGATTTCGATCATTCGTTGTGAACCACCGCCTTTACGCCAGTTGTAATCCCAATAGACCACATCATCATATTTTTCAGCGGCACGATGCCCACAACCATTGATTTGGTTCATATCTTTCCAACGAGAAATCCCTAAACAGCTCGTAAACACAGGGAAACCGTTTTGATGAGCGTATTCCGCGGCTTTTTCAAAACGCATATCAAAGCACATTGTGCAACGAATACCACGCTCAGGTTCATCTTCCATTCCCTTTGCACGATCAAACCAATTTTGGCGGTCGTAATCAGCATCAATAAAAGGAATACCCCATTTTTCAGCAAAGCGAATATTTTCTTCTTTGCGGATCAAATACTCTTTCAATGGGTGAATGTTCGGGTTGTAAAAATAGATGGTAAATTCAATCCCTGATGCGTGAATGGCTTCCATCACTTCTCCAGAACAAGGGGCGCAACAAGAGTGTAGCAACAATTTGTTATGTCCATTTGGCAGTTCTAATTTTTCACGCACAAAAGGTGCATTCGGATCTTTGCCCTTACGGGTCTTTTTGATTGGTTGTTCAGTCATAAGTATCACTTGAAATTAAAAAATTTACGCCATATCGGCTTAATAAGATCTATCCACAGACAAATACGCCAATGAAATCAATGCTTGCTTATATTCGCTCTCAGGTAACGCTGCAATCGCATCAACGGCTTTTTGTGCTTCTTGCTTGGCTCGTTGCATTGCATAATCAAGTGAATGATGTTCCGCCATAATTGCCAGAATTTCATCGAGTGCTTCACGTTTTCCGCCTTGCTCAATTGCTTCTCGAATCAGTGCAGATTGTTGTTCATTGCCATTTTTCATTGCGTGTAATAATGGTAAGGTTGGCTTGCCTTCGGCTAAATCATCGCCGATATTCTTGCCTAATTTTTCTGCATTCGCACTGTAATCTAAAATATCATCAATTAACTGGAAAGCCGTACCGAGATAACGTCCGTAATCTTTTAGTGCCGTAATCAAGCGAGCATCTGCTCCAGCAACAATCGCCGCACATTGTGTTGCTGCTTCAAACAGGCGAGCGGTTTTGCTGTAAATAACTTGCATATAGTTTTCTTCGGTTGTGTCAGGGTCATTAACATTCATTAGTTGCTGAACTTCACCTTCGGCGATCACGTTAGTTGCATCAGACATTACCGCTAAAATATCTAAGGATTGTAAACTTGCCATCATCTGAAAAGCTCGAGTATAGATAAAATCGCCAACTAATACGCTTGCAGCATTGCCAAAACGTGCATTTGCAGTTTCACGTCCACGACGCATATCCGATTCATCGACCACATCATCGTGCAGTAACGTTGCCGTATGGATAAATTCCACAAAAGCTGCACAGGTAATATGCTGTTGCCCTTGATAGCCTAAAGCGTTAGCCGCTAACACAGCGATTAACGGACGAATGCGTTTGCCCCCCCCACTAATAATGTAATGACCAAGTTGGTTAATGAGAACAACATCGGAATTAAGTTGAGCCAAAATTGCGTGATCAACAGCTTGCATATCCGCTTTGGCAAGTGCAGAAATCTGTTCAAGGGTAAGTTGCTTTGTCATTGATGAAATCTTTTGATAATAAATAAGGCGAGATTTTACCTTAATGTGTAGATTGGTTCAAAACAAGAATGCAACCAAGCGGTCTGTTCCGATGAGAAATTTGCAAAAATAGCAGTATTAAAGGATTTTATGAGTAGAAAGGACGCCAATTGTGATCTGCGTCCCATTATACATTACTCTTCTGTTTCACCAGAAGACAGTGGATTAAGCGGTTCAACCTTAGCGAGTTTTACCATATTGTCGTTTACTTCCAAAATCGTAACTTTCAGATTTAGTAAGGTAAATTGCGTATCTTCATCTGGGATTTTTTCTAAATGTTCCAAGATCAAGCCGTTAAAGGTGCGGACTTCATCAACGGGTAAATTCCAGTTAAAGAGCTTGTTAAGATCACGCAAGTTTGCAGAACCTTCGATCAATACCGAACCGTCAGATTGCGGTTTAACTTCTTCGTCTAATGTCGGTGCGGCTGATGTGGTAAATTCTCCCACAATTTCTTCTAAAATATCTTCTAGCGTAACCAAACCTTTAATATCACCATATTCATCAACTACTAGTCCGATACGTTCTTTATTGGTTTTGAAGTTCATTAACTGTGTAGTTAATGGTGTACCTTCGGGGATAAAATAGGCTTCATCAACAGCACGAACAAGCATCTCTTTAGTAAATTCATTACGCTCTAGCATTAGACGGAAGGCTTCTCGAACGCGTAACATTCCAAGAATACTTTTATCCATATTGCCTTTGTAAATTACCACACGAGCGTGTGCAGCACCTGTGAGCTGACGCATTATGGCTTTCCAGTCGTCATCAATATCAATTCCACCGATGTCATTGCGGGGAACCATAATATCGTCCACCGTTACTTTTTCCATATCTAAGATAGAAACAAGCATATCTTGGTGAGCGGTTGGAATAAAACGTCCTGCCTCAAGTACCACTCCACGCAACTCTTCGCTACTTAACCCTGATTTTTCTGATTTACGAATGCGAAAAACTTTCATTAAGCCATTGATGATTAAGTTCATTAAGAAAACAATTGGCAACATCAATTTTTGGAGCGGCATTAAAATATGGCTAACACTAAAACCGACTTTTTCAGGGTAAATGGCAGCAACAGTTTTTGGGAGAATTTCAGAAAAGACGAGCATTACAAGTGTAAGTAAACCTGTTGCAATCGCTACCCCTGCATCACCAGAAAGTTGTAAACCGATCATACCTGCAATGGTAGCGGCAGCGTTATTGACAAGGTTATTACAAATTAAAATAAGGCTTAATAGCGAGTCGGTTTTACCAAGTAGTTTTTCTGCTTGTTTTGCACCACGATGACCTTTTTCAGCCAAGTGTCGCATTCGGTAGCGGTTTAAAGACATCAGCCCTGTTTCAGAGCCAGAAAAAAATGCGGATAGAATTAAAAGAATAGCAAGGGCAATAAATAAGCTACTCAGGGGGATACTTTCCAACGTAAAATTCCTATGTTCGTTAATCAAATAAGCGGTGAGATTTAAGAAAATTTTTGCAAAAAATAGCGAGAATCTAACCGCTTCCTAACCCGTATTTATACGATACGGCTGCCAAAATAGGCAAATGTGAGTAGCATCATACCCGAAATTGAGTAAATTAGCACCCGATTTCCACGCCAGTGTAGCTTCCATTGCCCTAATAATAAAATGCTATACACAATCCACGCCATAAACGAGAAAATAGCTTTATGAATTTGCTCTGGAGCAAGGAAGTTTTGCAAATAAATCATTCCCGATGTGAGTGTTAGGGTTAAAAATAGCTGTGCAACTAATGTTAGCGTAAAAAAATGGCGGTTTACTGTCATCAATGGCGGTAATACTGGGGAAAGTGCCTTTTTCTTGCTTTTTAAGCGACTATCTAGCCATTTCAGTTGGAAAGCATAGAGTAGTGCAATAAAAAAGAGAGCGTAAGAAAAAATGGCAATAGCTAAATGGAACATCAACCCTTTGTTTTCAGCAATTTGTTTGATAAAGCTACCTTCAACAAAGGTCGATAAAGTAACGTGGATCATTCCTATCGCATAAATAATAGACAAGGGAAACCAAATGGTTTTCCATCGAAGTAAGGCTAAAGTGGCTACCCCACTAATGCTAAGGCTAATTAGTGAGCCGACATTCATTATTGTGAAATTTTGCCCTTCTCCGATAAACAAGAGCTGTGAAACATTAACTGAATGGAAAATCACTGCAGTCAATCCTAACAGAAAGACTGCTTTTACATTAAGTTTTTGACTCGTTTCTAAATGGGCTAATGTTGGTGTAATCCATAACAATGCACCAAGATAAGTCAGAATGGCTAATATAGCGAATAACATTTTGAATGCCTAAAAAATAAGAATAGTTTTCAATAGAGTATAACGTTATCAGTTTTTCGATTTTTTGGCTACGATACGGATCAAAAATTTATATTAAGCAGATCGTTAATTTCATTCGGGATCTGTTTTGGCTCAGGAATAAAAATTTGTTTATGTCTTTGTAATTCACCTTTTTCTAACACAATGCTGCTTTTAGGTACTTTGAATAACTTACTTAAATATTTGATTAAGTGAGCATTTGCCTGCCCATCAACAGGTGGTGCTGTAATGGCAATTTTGAGCTCATTATCGTGTAAACCGACAATTTGATCTCGACTGGCTTTGGGTTGTAAAAAAATCCGCAAGCGAATACCTTGCGGATTTGTAGTGAATTCAACGGCTTGCACTGCTAATCCTTAAGCCACAGCCCACAGCTGCCCGAATAGGTTATAGAACAGTGTATTGAGTAGTAGCAAACCAAATCCCAATACCATTACTGAAAAATCAAGCATTCCTGTGTGTGGTAATACTTTACGGATAATGCTGAGAACTGGTTCAGTAATTTGTGCAACGACATAATCAAGTGGATGATTACCTTGTGTTACCCAGCTCATTAAGGCACGAATTAAGGTTGTAAAAAAGAGAATTTGTCCAAAGGTTTTGAATAAACTGAGTAAGCCAATAAGTACAGCCCTAGGAATATCTACACCAAATAAGATAAATTGTAAGGTAACAACTGCCATTGCTAATAATAGTGCGGCAAAATTTATTCGTTTAACCGTTGGGATAATTTTGCTCACAGGGTTCACAATCGGGTTGGTTAAACGCATTAATGTTTGTGAAATCGGCATATAAGGATCAACATTACAAAATTGTAGCCAAGTTCTTAATACCAAGACAAAATTAAAAAAGCCAACAATAATTGACAAAATAGGGGCTAGGAACTCCATTTTATTTCTCCGACATACTCTCTCTTAAAGAGAGAGTATAGATATGATTACGCTTCGTTAATTGGTAAATCCCACCAAATATCAAATAAGCTACTCACTTCAATTTCAATTAAACCGTTAGCTTCTAACCATTTTTGTACAAGTTCGCGGTGTGATTCATCGCATTTGCCCAATTTTTCTAAGCAAACTAAGCCTTCCCAATGTAAATAACCGCTACCTTCATAAGCTAAACCATTTGGGCGGATCACTTCATCAATAAAACGATCAACGGTATTATCAATTTGGTCAATACCAGTGCCTTCAGCAAATTGGAATTTCACTAAAAAACCAAGTTCTTGGAACTCAGCTAAGTGCATTTTTTTACGTTGTCTGCGGTTGCGAGTTGGTTGTGTCATTTTAAGTCTCCTATGTCATTACTGTTTAATAAAGTAGAGATCCCAAACGCCGTGTCCAAGTTTATGTCCACGTTCTTCAAACTTTGTAAGCGGACGAAAGTCAGGGCGAGGGATAAAATCATTCGTTGCAGATTGATTTTGTAATTGTGGGAACTGACGTAATACTTCAAGCATATGTTCAGAGTAGTTTTCCCAATCCGTTGCCATATGAATAAAACCCTTTGGTGCTAATTTTTCGAGTAAACGTTCGATAAAAGCAGGTTGTACAATACGGCGTTTATGATGTTTTGCTTTTTGCCAAGGATCTGGGAAGTAAAGCTGTAATCCACCCAGTGAATTTGGTGCGATGCTATCTCGTAAAATTTCTGTCGCATCGTGGCAAATTACACGCAAGTTTTTAACGCCTTTTTCCACTGCATAGGCAATACAAGCCCCAACACCAGGGGTATGAACTTCAATCCCAATATAATTGCGATCTGGATTTTGTTCAGCCATTTCCACCAGGGATTTCCCCATTCCAAAACCAATTTCTAGCACAACAGGGTTATTGTTACCAAAAATAGTTGCAAAATCGAAAGGGGTATTTTGATAATCTAAACCAAGATTAGCCCAGTTATTATTCATCATATCTCGTTGATAATCGCTTAGGCGACCTGTGCGTAACACAAAACTACGCACTTTTCGGACATAACGACCATCGGCAGTAAATTCGGCTTGTTCAACGGTTTTACGTTTTTTATCCGCAAAAGTTATCTGTTCCATATTATTTTAGTTTTTGCTCCATTGAAGATAAAAATTGTTCCATTGAATGATTGATATCAATATTCATTCGATCCGCTAAAACAATAAGCCACCAAATATTTTCACTTAATTTATGAGCGAGTTCTTTAGGTACATCACTATCTGATTTTGTCCAACGTTCTTGTTGTGCCATTGTTAGGCGAGCAACTAACCCCGCATCAGACATAAATGCTAAAGCATCTTCTTCAATGCTCCAATGACTACCGTGATATTTTTGTTCAAGCTGGTGATACTTTTCACGAATAGCTAATGAACGCTCAGTAATCTGTTTAAAGGTATTTTCTGTCATTTGTAAAAAATCCTAATGATCTGACCGCTTAGCTAGAAACGAACTAAGGCAGAACCCCAAGTCCAACCACCACCAAAGGCTTCAAGCAACAATAATTGCCCACGTTGAATACGTCCATCACGCACTGCTTCATCTAAAGCAACAGGGATTGTCGCTGCACTTGTATTACCGTAGCGGTCCAGAGTAATAACCACTTGGGAAAGATCCATAGCCAATTTTTCTGCCGTTGCACTAATTATGCGTAAATTTGCTTGGTGTGGAACAAGCCAGTCAAGAGCCGATTTATCAAGGTTATTTTCACTTAATGTTTCTTCAACGACATTAGCCAGTTCTCTTACGGCAAGCTTGAATGTGGCATTGCCTTGCATCTCAATATAGCCAGATTTTTCAACACCACGTTCTGCTTGCGGTAATACGAGAGAATTTGTTTTATCTGCCGAAGAGTGTAAATGCGTAGAAATGATCCCTTCTTGTTCACTTGCTTCTAAAATGACCGCTCCAGCACCATCACCAAATAACACAACTGTGCCACGATCGGTTTCATCTAGTTTGCGAGAGTTAAGATCAGAACCAACCACTAATGCCTTTTTCACTTTACCACTTTTGATAAATTGATCCGCAACACTTAATGCATAAACAAAGCCTGTACAAGCTGCGGCTACATCAAAGGCAATGGCATCTTCAATCTCTAAAATACCTTGGATCTGGCACGCAGCACTTGGGTAAGCGTGTGAATTGCTGGTTGTTCCAACAATAATCAGATCGATCTCTTGTGGATCAAGTTGTGCCTGCTCTAAACATTTTTTTGCAGCTTCTGCCCCCATTGTTGCGGAAGTTTCGTGAGCAGCGGCAATACGGCGTTCTTTAATACCTGAACGGGTTGTGATCCACTCATCTGAAGTGTCCACCATTTTTTCTAAATCCGCATTCGTACGGATCTGACTTGGTAAGTAGCTACCAGTCGCTAAAATTCTGCTGTACATATCTTGTTCTCAATAAATTTAGACTGCGTCCATTATACCGCAAAATCGGTATATTGCGAAAATGGTAGGTATTTTATCAATATGAAGTTGCTTGATTTAACACATCTACTACTGCTTGAGCAGCTTGAACGTCAGCATTACATTGAATTTGTTGGTGTAATTCAGTAAAACGTTGTTTTAGTGCGTTAGTTTTAGCTTGATTATCGCTATCTTCAGATAAATAAATACTAAGCTGTTGAGCTAAATTTTCAGGGTTACATTCGTGCTGAATTAACTCAGGCACAAGCGGTTGGTTTGCCAATAAATTTGGCAATGAAATATAGTCTGTTTTGACTAATCTTTGTGCCAACCAGTAAGTCGTTGGTTTCATTTTATACCCCACAACCATCGGCGATTTACATAACATCGCTTCTAATGCAGCAGTGCCTGACGCTAATAGTGTTGCATCTGCGGCAATCATCGCTGATCTTGCATTGCCTTCTAAGATCGTTACATCAAGTTCTGGGGCAACTTCTGCTTTGATTTGCATAAATTGTTCAATGCGTTTCTGATTGACTAATGGGACTAAGAATTGTAAATCAGGATATTGTTGTTTAAGTAGTTGAGCTGTTTTAAGAAATGGTTCAGTTAAAAAGCCTACTTCACTGCTACGGCTACCGACTAAAATCGCTAAATAACGCTGTTTTTCATCAACATTGATTAAACGACAAGCTTCGTTACGGCTTGGCTTGAGTGCAATCGCATCTGCCATTGTATGTCCAATAAAGCGACAAGGTACATTAAAACGATCGTAAAAGGCTTTTTCAAAAGGAAGAAATGCCAACACAAGATCCGTTGCTCGAGCAATTTTATGAATGCGGTTTTGTCGCCACGCCCAAACGGAAGGACTAACATAGTGAATGGTTTTTATACCCTTTGCTTTGAGTTTTTCTTCGATCCCGATATTAAAATCTGGAGCGTCTATTCCAATAAAAATATCAGGTTTTTCAGCTAACATTGTTTCAATAACTTGTTGGCGACGTTTTAATAATCTTGGTAAATGTTTAACGACTTCAGCTAACCCCATTACCGCAAGTTCTTCCATATCAAAGAGCGTTTCACAGCCAGCCGCTAACATTTGTTGCCCTGCAACGCCAATAAAACGAGCATTCGGATAGTGAATTTTCAATGCGTTGATCAATCCTGCCCCAAGAATATCCCCTGATATTTCCCCTGCAACAATCGCAATAACTGGCTGACGTTCCATTCTTATGTCCTTTTTTGATTACAAACAGCGTTATTATAGAGAGCATTCGCTATTTTGGGTATACACTCTACGCTCTGATTATGAGTAGCTCTCTTAATACCCCCACCCATTAAAATCAGGTAAAAAAGCATTATGGGATAAGCGTTTCACTTGGGTATGGACTGTACCATCAGGTAGTAGAGATAACTCTCGCCAGCCTTGCGGTAATCGGTCAAGAGTGAATTGATCGCAATTTGGCTTAAATTGAATACAAGTAGATGGCGTGGCAAGAATACGGTAGCCTAACCATTCATCGTCCACTTCTTGATGAATATGTCCGTGCAAAATACCTTTAATATTATGACGGAAAGGGGCTAATACATTTGCGAGCTGATCAGGATTCGCAAGGCTATGCTGATCTAACCACGCAGAGTGAGTGGGTAGAATGTTGTGATGTAAGGCAATCAAGACATAACGTTCAGGATATTCTGCTAATTTTTCAGCTAACCACGTTAATTGCATTTCACTCAATGCCCCTTTAGGAATACCTTCAATATGGCTATCTAGCATAAGAATCTGCCATTTTTCACCAGCTAAAATTTGTTTATGTGGTTGAATTTGAGCGTAAAGTGCCAAGGCATTGTTCATTTGCGGCTGTAAGTCGTGATTGCCTTCTAACCAGAAAAGTGGCTTTTTCAATGGCTTTACCATCTGAGCAAAGCGATGATAACCTTCTCGATTATGATCTTGAACTAAATCGCCAGTGGCGAGAATAAAATCATAGTCAAAAGGCTCTTGCTGTATAGCATCTAATACGGCTTGAAAACTTTGAATGGTCGGAACACCAAGCAATCGTCCATCGTCCGAAGCAAATAAATGGGGATCGGTAATCTGCACAATTCGCACAATGGACGCTAAATCGGGGAACTGATAAGCGTCTTTCATTTTGGGTAAACTCTAAAAAAATAATCTAGGGCGATACTCTACTGATTTCATTGTTATTGTCAGTAACCAATGTTCAAAAATGTGGAGTACTGCACATTTTTTCCGATAATTTTTTTCGTTTACGATGTTAATTAGCCAATGGGGCTAAATAGTGAGCAAAATCTATTCGGATTTTGAGTGTTTCTAACCGCTGTTGAGTGTGAGTGTGTTGTTCTCATTTTTTAGTTGAGATCTTGCCCTTTTTACAATGGCATTATCCTCTTCTAACTCTAAAATCTAGTTTGTTTAGGTAGTCCTTTACTGTAATATCAAATTGGTGTTTGAGCTGTAAGGGAGAGTTCGCCATTTAATCCCACCTAATTTTCCTTATAGTTATTTTATTAGCTCAATAAATGATTTGGTTTTTACTAAAAAATATAGAATCATTGAAATACCGATAGTAGACATAAAAAAACATGCTATTACAACTAATCCATACATAATTAATGAATCTGGTAAAATATTAATGTAACTTTTTTGCGGAACTTTAAATATAACATTTGAGAAGAATGTAAAATAAAAACATATCAATGTTATAAATATCATTCCTACTAGATAGCAAGGGGATGGTTCTTGATTGTTTTTATATGGAATAACCTTAAAAACGTATAATACTATACCTAAAAAAATTGAATTCAATGCCACATAATTTCCTATAACTTTTGACAGAAATGGACGATTATCGGAAATTAATCCAATATTTCCTAATAGATAGCTATCAATAAAAGATGAAATATCTTTTTGAAAACCTGTTTCAGCATAAGCAGGACAATAATATATTATTAAACTGATAATTATTACATTGATATGAAAAGAATAATAAAGTAAGAAATTTTTCATTTTAGTCCTTTCCTAACAGAATAAGTTTAGCAGGTTCATAACTAATATATTCTATATTACCATTATTAATATATTTTTATTAGAATGCATATTTTTTCAGGTTATCTACTTGATTAACATCTCAGCTATGTTCTTTTAACTATAAGCTAAGCCAATCATAGAAAACTCCTAAGTATGATTAAATGTGAGTGAAATATCAGTAGAAGAGGATAGATTTGTTAATTCCACTTACCCACCACTCAGTTTATTAGCAATAGCCATCTTGAATGAGATTATCTATTAGATAAGATTAAATATCCTTATTAAACTGGTTTATAATATAAATGATAACTTCAATATTAAGATATAACCCTTAAAACAGTTTATTCTTAATTAATCTAAAATAGATTTTTTCAAGCATATCAAAAAAGTACCAAAATTCACTAATAGAAAAAACATATAAAGGACAAACAATAATATTAAAATTAAACATCTCCCTAAATAAAGTATATTTAGGATCACTAATTAGCTTCCAGCTATCACCCCATAGATATAAATACAATATAGGAACCAAACAAATATTGATTACATAATGAGATAGTGTTTCTATTTTTCTTGGATGTTTTCTATATTTCCTAAATGATAAAAATAACAAAATAAATATTGGGGTTAATGTGGCAAGTATATTAACTACTAACTTAGAATATAATGGTTCCATTCTGGAGTAGATTCCAACATCTCCCCATAAATATCTATCTAAAAAACTATTGATAAAATCTTTCTGAGTGTCGCTAAGGTTTCTCAATAAAAAGAAAATTGTTACAGATATAAAAACATATAATGTAAAAATTATCTCCATAATATTCTTTCTAAAAAAGTTATTTTTCATACATTATCCTTTTTACAATGTTGGGAAACATCTACCCTATATTTTATAAGAATAATAGTTAATATAGAGGTTATTGTTGCTAATATATTATTTCTATAAAATTTCTTTTGTAAAATTTTGATTTCATTGCTAATCTCCTAATGGTTGTTTGATGAATTACGATCACGAGAAGAGCTACTAGATGAACGATTTTTTGCCATTTTGAATACCAAGTGAGATGAAACTATGTTCATTTTAATCTTGTTTATATTGCAATCAAGGTACCCCAAAACTACTCCTACCAGTTTTAAACAGATAAAAAATACAATTAATTGTGCTTAATAGCGTATTCCCTTGAGATTATTAATCAGCTAATGGGGCTAAATAGTGAGCAAAATCTATTCGGATTTTGAGTGTATCTAACCGTTGTTGAGTGTGAGCGTGCTGTTCTAATTCCGCCATTAAACTAATTCCGTCAGCTAGGGTATAAGCGGTTGAATATTCAATATTTTTTGCAAAAAAATCGGCTAAATCTACCGCTTGTTGTTGCAGTAGCTTGAGCAATAATTGCTGTAAATTTTGCTCTCTTAAACAGTTTGGCACTTGCAATATACTTAAACGTGTTTGCCCTTGAAATTGCTTGGGTTGGATCACAAAACCGTATTCTGTAAGTGGTTGAGCAATTTTTTCCCAATGTTCTGCTTGTGGCTGATCAAGCGTTAAATTTAGTGGAATAAGTAAACTTTGGCTCTGCTGTTTTTCTAGCTGATGCTGTAAGTGAAGTTGTGCCAGTTTATTTAAAGGCAAGAGAAAGAACTCATCACGCTGTTTTAATAACAACGCTTGATTTTTTACAACGGCAAGCACTTGACTATAATCACTGGCTGATGGCGGGGCGACATTGTTAAGCGGTGAGATTGGCGGAGTTTTTTGCAAAATATCCGTAGGATCTACCCGCTTATCCGCAGGATCTGCTTGGTACTCTCTTGGGTTTCTTTCAGTTTTTAATAATTCCCCATACCATTTTTGTGCCCCTTTATTGACGTTTTCACGTTGGTGTTCCGCAAAATAAGTCGATGTTGAACGACTAGGGCGTTCTTTGTTGTCTCTTTCTGATGATGAGAATGATGGCATTGATGAAACCGTAGGCGTTGCAAAGATATTTCGCCCTGATGCTCCCGTATTTGTATCTGGCACATAAGTTGGCAGAGGCTCGCCGAGTTCACTTTCCGATAAAGGTAAGTGTGGCTGAGCTTGCAAAGCATTCAGCACGCCTTGATAGATAAAATCGTGAACTAATCTGCCTTGATGAAAACGGACTTCGTGTTTAGCTGGGTGGACATTAACATCTACATAACTCGGATCAATATCCAAGAATAATACAAATGCAGGATAGGTTTCTTTCGGTAATAGATCGCCATAGGCTTGGCGAATGGCGTGGTTAATGGTTTTATCTCGCATCATTCGTCCGTTTACATAACTATAACAGACATCATTTTGTGGGCGAGCAAGAGCAGGGGAGCCGACCCAACCATAGAGATGTAAATCATCGTGTTGCCAGTCAATATGTGTCGCCTGTTGAATAAATTCATCGCCACAAATTGCAGCTACTCGTTTCTGTTGTTGCTCAAGGCTACGATCTGCCACCGCTTTATAATGGCGTACTTTTTTCTCATTATGGGTTAGCACAAAAGTTACATTAGGTTTGGCGAGTGCGATTCGGCGAACAACTTCATCAATATGGGTAAATTCCGTTTTATCCGTACGCAAGAATTTGCGGCGTGCAGGGGTATTAAAAAAGAGATTTGCTACTTCAATGGTTGTGCCAACAGGGTGAGAGGCTGGCTGAATTTCGACTTCCATTTCTCTGCCTTGAGCATAGGCTTGCCACGCTTCTGCCTGATATTCAGGGCGAGAAGTGAGCGTTAAACGAGATACCGAACTAATGCTGGCTAACGCTTCGCCACGAAAGCCTAAACTTAAAATGGCTTCCAAATCTTCAAGGGTGGAAATTTTGCTTGTTGCGTGACGGGCAAGGGCAAGGGTTAAATCTTGCTTACCGATCCCACAACCATTATCTCGAATACGAATTAGCTGTGAACCGCCTTTTTCTATATCAATTTGGATTTGACTGGCCCCTGCATCAAGGCTATTCTCGATCAGCTCTTTCACTACGGATGCAGGACGCTCAACCACTTCGCCTGCGGCAATCTGGTTAGCTAATTGAGGGGGTAAAATTCGGATTAACGGCTGTGGCTGGCTCATTGTGTTTCTCAAGCTGGAAATTATTGGGCGAGAGTTTAGCATAAATCCAATAATGCGATGAGTGCTTTTATGTAAGCTGTAACCCCCCAGCCATTTTCTTTTGAGCGTATAAGAACTAGACCAATTATGTAAAATCTTAATTACTCTGATGAAGTGTAGTTTTCATCGATATATTTACCTAACTCAGAAAAAAGATCTCTAGCCTCACATTCATAATGTGGCTTTATGAAAGAACCAAGGTTCATAGATAATACGATACATTGATAGCGTGGCTAATATCTTATTTTTATCTACATCGTAATAGAGATATTGTTTATTAGAGAAGGTTCCGAATCCATAGTCCATATATAAAGCGATGCTAGGATTTTTTTTGTTGACAAAATATAACTCATATTCATTCCCATCAAATTGCTTTTGAGTTTCATAATTAAAATCAAAGTCATCAGCACGCACAAAAAGAGAAGCATCATATTGTTTAAATCTATCTAACGGCTGTATCACAATGCCTTTTCCTTGAGTGGCTTTCCACTCTTCTGGCGTAGTGTGAATCACAATGCCAGCCTCTTTTTGGTGGATATGACAATAAATCGGCTGAACAAAGAGCTGAAGAAAGTGCTCAAAAAACAGTCCAAAGTAGGCAGTTAGCGGTAAGAAGACAATAATGCAGCATTTAAGCCATTTTCTTTTGACCACATAAGCCAAGCCAATGGTGATGAGTATCACGAAAATAAAGAAAGTTAAAATCATTAAGCCAATCATACGTCCTCTAAATTACTCTGATGAAGTGTAGTTTTCATCGATATATTTGTCTAAATTATCTGTGATATTCCTTGCTTTACATTCATAATTTTTTTTATGAAAAATCAAGGGTTGGTAATTATTATGATAAAGAGACAATGAAGCTAAGATAATATCTTTATTAATATCATAGTAAAGGTATGTATCTTTAGCAAAAAGTCCACCATCGTAGGAAATATATATAGCCAAGTTTGGTTTTTTTCTATTAACAAACATTAAATAATATAAATCATTACCAAATTTTTTCTGGTCTTCATATTCAAAATCAAAATCTCTTTGATCAGTTAAAATAGAGGTTTCACCATTGTTAAATCTAGAAGATGGCATTATTACCATGTCTTTTCCTTCTATTTTTCCCCATTCTTCAGGAGAAGTATGAATAAGCATACCTTCATCTTTATGAACATAGCAATAAATAGGGTGAATAAATACTCTAATAAAATCTTCAAAGAATAAGGTAAAATAGCTAATAATTGGTAGAAAGAGAATAATACAATACCGTAGCCATTTTCTTTTAACCACATAAGCCAAGCCAATGGTGATAAGTATCACGAAAATAAAGAAAGTTAAAATCATTAAGCCAATCATATAACCTCTAAATTATTCTGATGCGGTGTAGTTTTTATTGATATATGACTTCAATTCAAAATAGAGATTTTCTTTCTCACATTCATAACCGACTTTGGGGAAGGGTAAAAATGAAGATTCATAGATAATACGATACTGTGATAATGTCGCTAATACCCTATTTTTATCTACATCGTAATAGAGGTATTGTTTTTTAGAGAAAGTTCCTAATCCATAATCAATATATAAAGCGATACTAGGATTTTGCTTATTCACTGCAGATAGTTCATATTCATCATTACCAAATTGTTTTCGGGTTTCATAGTTAAAATCAAAATCATCGGCATCCACAAAAAGAGAAGCATCATACTGTTTAAATCTATCTAATGGCTGTATCACAATGCCTTTTCCTTGAGTTGCTTTCCACTCTTCTGGTGTGGTGTGAATCACAATGCCAGCCTCTTTTTGGTGGATATGACAATAAATCGGCTGAACAAAGAGCTGAAGAAAGTGCTCAAAAAACAGTCCAAAGTAGGCAGTTAGCGGTAAGAAGACAATAATACAGCATTTAAGCCATTTTCTTTTAACCACATAAGCCAAGCCAATGGTGATGAGTATCACGAAAATAAAGAAAGTTAAAATCATTAAGGCAATCATAGAAAACTCCTAAGTATTAAGGGCAAGATCATTATTTAATTCCACTCAAATCTCCTTATATTTATTTGATTAATTCAATAAATGATTTGGTTTTTCTCAGAAGAGAAATGATTGTTGTAATTCCTATTGATAAAAAGCAAAAACAGCCAGCCACACATATTCCATAAAAAACTAAAGAGTTCTTAGCTATCCGTATATAAGGTTTTTCAGGCGGTATTACAATATGATTAGAAAGTACAGACCAATATAAAGCAATGATAAAACAAACTAAGAGTATTATAACTCCTCCAAAGGAGAATTCTCCTTCAAAGAAATTAATGAAAGAGCATAATACTCCAGATAAAACCGCAGATATAATAATATAATTTGCGATGACCTTAGACATAAAATGTCTATCTAATGAAACTAAACCTATATCACCAAATAAATAGTCATCAATAAACTGAGAGATATTTATCTGAAACTCAGTGATAGCAACATTTGGAACGGTAAGGATTAATACTATGATAATTGCCAAATTAATATTTATCAGATAGTTTTTTACAAAATTCTCCATTTTGTTTTTCGCCTAAACAATGTTATAAAAAGGATGATTTATTAAATAATATCAGTCAATTCTAAAGTTAAATTACTATTTTCTGTTTTTTATATATTCTCTGAGTCTCAGTAACAAAGAGGCTGACATTAATGAGCAGCCAATATAGCAACCATAAACAGAAGTAATATATGCCCCTAAGGAATCTCCCCCAAATCCCTTAAAGGTATTTTCACTTGCATATACATTCGTTTTTATTATGTAAATAAAAATTATTGAAATGATCAGCCAAATAATACTGATAACATATTGAACGTCTTTTTCCAACCAGCTTTTTGACTTAATGATTATCCCAATTAAAAAAGTGAGTAGAGCAAAAATAGGAGAAGTTATTGCAACATAATTCGTTATAACAAACGAAAGAAAAGGTCGGCTTTCAGAATAAAGCCCTTTTGTATGCAAAGGATATTTCTGAATAAGCTCAACAAGCCATTGATACTCTACTTTATATTCATTGGGTAAAATAATTGCCATAGTAATGATAGTTACTAAATGAAATATAGCTGTAATTTGAATGAGTCTTTCTTTTTTTGTTTTCATCAAGTATTGCTTATTTTTTAATCTTAAAGATGGTAGAGATAAAGTTATAATCAATTTGTATATCTATTCTATAGTGAGTTCTTTAATTTTATTTATTTTATTAAATCAAAAAACAACTTTATTTTTCCTAAGAAATATAGAATTACCGAAATACCAAGACTAGAGACTCCTAAACAAGTTACAAGCGATAATCCATATATAAATAAAGAATCTGGGGATATATTTATATATGGCTTTGGTGGTACTTTAAATATAATATTTGAGAAAAATGTAAAATAAAAACTAGTAGAAATAATAATAAATTGACCTAAAAATAAACAAGGGGAAATTTTTTGAATATATTCAGATGAAATTGAACCACTCCAATATAAAAGTATGCCTTGTACAATAGCTGCAATGGCAACATAATTTCCAGCGATCTTTGACATAAATGGACGAGTGTCAGAAATTAAACCAATATTTCCAAATAAATAGTTATCAATAAAAGATGAGATGTCTTTATGGAAATTGGTTTCAGTATAATCTGGACATAGCAATATGATACATACAATTACAAAGATATGTATATAAATTAAGTATTCTTTAATAAAATTTTTCATATTTCTCAACGACTATAAAAGTCAGCTATTAGTAGAAGATATCTTAAAAAATTAAATTGTGTGCATTCTAATCTTGTTTATATTGTAATCAAGGTATCACAAAACAGATCCTACCAGCTTCAAATCGAGGAAGTAGATTAACCCTATATTTGTGTAAAGTGTTTACTTGATATTGTAGGATACAAGATGTAACTTCCCTATCAAATAAGCAAAGATTAGAGAAATCTAGACGTCTAGATTGCGATATAAGTCAGTTTTTATTAGAATGTCGCCTAATTTTTATTTTAGATCGGGAAATTGTGGGTAACTATGGCAGATTGGAATGGGGAATATATCAGCCCTTATGCAGAACACGGCAAGAAAAGTGAGCAAGTGAAGAAAATTACGGTGTCGATTCCTGTGAAAGTATTGGAAATTTTAACCAATGAACGAACACGTCGCCAAATTCGGAATTTGCGTCACGCGACAAATAGCGAATTGTTGTGTGAAGCCTTTCTCCACGCTTTTACAGGACAGCCATTACCGACAGATGACGACTTGATGAAAGAACGTAGCGATGAGATCCCAGAAGAAGCAAAAGCGAAAATGCGAGAAATGGGGATTGATCCTGACGAATGGAAATACTAAGTAACCTACCCCACATTTGTGGGGTATTTTTTAAGGAGAGAAAATGAAAAATATACAACAACAAATGGCACGAGAAGTGCGTTGGGCATTTTGGCTAACATTGATTTATTTGGTTGGTTGGGTTGTGTTTGCCTATTTTTCACCAGATGGTCGAGGTTGGCTTGGTTTTCCGCTTTGGTTTGAATTGGCTTGTGTTTATTTGCCGATAGCCTTTACTTTATTGACTTATTGGGTCATTAAAAAAGTCTATAAAGAGATTGAGTTAGACGAAAAACAATAAGGAATGCTGTATGAATATTGAAATTTTACTTCCGTTAATCGTTTATTTGTTATTTGTGTTCGGTGTGGCGTTTTACGCATATCGTAAACGCCAAAGCGGTAGTTTCCTTTCTGAATATTACGTTGGCGGTCGCTCAATGTCTGGCTTTGTGTTAGCAATGACGATTGCAGCCACTTACGTTGGGGCAAGTAGTTTTATTGGCGGGCCTGGTGCAGCTTATAAATATGGACTAGGTTGGGTATTACTGGCAATGATCCAAGTGCCAACAGTAATTTTAACTCTCGGTGCATTGGGTAAAAAATTCGCTATGGTTGCTCGTCAAACAAAAAGTGTTACTGTCAATGATATGCTGATGGCTCGCTATAAAAGCCCCGTTGTTGTGTGGCTATCAAGTTTAGCCTTATTGCTCTCATTCTTTGCAATGATGATGGTGCAATTTATTGGGGCGGGGCGTTTACTTGAAACCACTCTCGGTATTTCTTATACCACTTCTATTATGATTTTTGCTCTAACCGTTGGGGTTTATACCTTTATTGGTGGTTTTAGGGCAGTAGTTCTGACCGACACAATTCAAGGCTTAGTGATGATGATCGGTACAGCATTATTATTAGGCGGTATCACTTACGCAACAGGAGGGGTGAGCAATGCCATTGATCAGCTTGCTACTATTAACCCACAACTCATTGAACCTTATGGTATTGATGAACGCCCACTCGATTTTACCTTTATGGCATCGTTCTGGGTGCTTGTCTGCTTTGGTTTAATTGGTTTACCACAATTAGCCGTCAGAAGTATGGCATATCGTGATAGTAAAGCCTTGCATCAAGCAATGGTAATCGGCACTATCGTGCTAACTATCTTGATGTTTGGAATGCACTTAGCTGGTGCATTAGGGCCTGCGGTTACGCCAGATTTAAAAGTGGTTGATCAAGTTATTCCAAGTCTAATGTTGCAAGTGTTACCACCTGTTGTCGCTGGGATCTTCCTAGCAGCACCAATGGCTGCGATTATGTCTTCTATTGACTCAATGTTAATTCAAGCATCTTCAACCATTATTAAAGATCTTTATTTGGCGGTTCGTCCAAATAGGGTGGTAAATGAACGTAAAATTAAGTGGTTCTCGACTGCGACCACCTTATTATTAACCGTACTTGTGGTGGTTTCAGCAATCAATCCACCTGATATGTTGATTTGGTTAAACTTGCTTTCTCTTGGTGGACTAGAGGCAACATTCCTTTGGGTAATGGTACTCGGGTTATACTGGGATAAAGCGAACGCAACAGGGGCTATCTGCTCAATGATTGCAGGGCTTGGTAGCTATGTGTTAATGACTACTTTCTCTATTAAAATTTTGAGTTTCCACGCCATTGTTCCATCGTTACTTATCGGGCTAGTTGCCTTCTTAATCGGTAATATATTCGGTGGGAAAAAAGCAACAAATGCTTAATTAACGCTATAAACAAGCGGTGCGATCTTTGCAAAATTTTGCAACAATCGCACCGCTTTTTATTTGCTTTCAGCTAGAAACTACCAAATCTGAATACGTTCATTGATTGGTTTAAACATTGCATCGCCTGCTTTTGTGCCAAAGGTATTATGGAATCCATTGATATTGAGAACCGTAGCGAATGCTCGATACTCACTTGGTGCGTGCGGATCGCTTTTGACTTGGTGAGTGAGCGATTGTACGGTGGCTTTATTTCTCCACGAGCGAGTCCAGCTCATAAAGAAACGCTGATCGGAGCTTAAATTCTCAATCAGTGGGGCTTTTCCATTCTCTTTTTCATACAATTTTAAGGCATCGTAAGCAATACTTAGTCCACCCAAATCGGCAATGTTTTCACCTAAGGTAAAACGTCCGTTTACAAAGACATTCGGTGCGACTTCAAATTTATCAAACTGTGCCACAAGCTGATCGGCAAGGGCTTCAAATTTTTGACGATCTTCTTTTGTCCACCAATCTTGTAAATTTCCATCGCCATCAAATTTAGAACCACTATCATCGAAACCGTGTGTAATTTCGTGTCCGATAATAGCTCCGATTGCTCCAAAGTTTACCGCAGGGTCGGCGTGAATATCATAAAGTGGTGCTTGTAAAATACCAGCAGGGAAAACAATACGGTTCATCAATGGGCTGTATGATGCGTTTACCACTTGTGGCAACATTCCCCATTCATTTAAATCAACAGGTTTGCCAATTTTATCGAGTGCTTCTTGGTAATTCCACGCTGCGACTTTGCGTAAGTTGTCGTAGAGTGTTCCACCTTCAGCAAGGGATTTCAGTTGTAGCTTGCTGTAATCTTTCCATTTATTTGGGTAGCCGACTTCAGTGATAAATTTATCTAATTTCACTTTGGCTTTCGCTTTGGTTTCAGGCGACATCCACGTTAGATTATCAATACGATGATGATAGGCTTTAACTAAATAGCTTGCCATTTCCAATAAGTCTTTTTTTGCACTGGCAGGGAAGAATTTTTCCACATAAAATTGAGCGAACTCCTGCCCGATTTGTCCATTGATTAAGCGTAATGCTCGTTTATCTAACGGTCGTTGCTGTTTTTGCCCCACTAATTTATGGCGATAAAATTCAAAATGTGCATCGTCTAAGGCTTTATTTAAGTAAGGTGCTGAATCTGAAATGGTGCGGAAACGCAGATAATCTTTAATTACCGATAGATTTTGTGGGTTAATTAGGCGGTCAAATTGTTTTAAGAAATCAGGCTCCCAAACAATCACTTCATCGCTATTTACACCAACAGCTTTTAGGTAATTTGCTAAGTTGAGATAACGACTTTGGGTGGCTAACTCACTGATTTTCATCGGATTATAACGCTTTTGAATATCTCTACGTTGCTCGTTGGTAAAGAGTGTTTGAGCAATAGACTTCTCAAAATTGACAATTTCTTTCGCTTTTTGCTTAGGATTTTTTACTCCTGCAAAGGCTAGCATTTGGCTGATATATTCTTGATAAAGTTGTAAGGTTTTGCGGTTTTCTGGCGTGTCTTTTTGGAAATAATCGTTACTTAATCCTAAATCCGTATTGCTAAAATAGATCGCATTCTGGCGAGAATTTTTCAAATGAGCAAAAACAGACCAACCAAATAAAACGTCATTACCTTGCTTGGTTTCTTCAATTAAATGACGCTCTAAATCCGCAAAATTTTGGATTTGATCAATTTTGGCTAAATCCGTTTGAATAGGGGCTAAACCTGCTTTTTCTCTTGCAGATAAATCGGTGTAACTTTCATAAAGTGCTTTAAGGCGTTGTGCTTTTGGATCATTTGCAAGTGTTGGGTCAGAAATCACCGCTTGTAGCAATTCCACCGAGCGTTTCTCATTGAGTTCACTGAGTTCGGCTATTGTTCCCCACGATGTTCTATCTGCAGGAATTTGAGCAGTCGCCAGCCATTTTCCGTTCACATAGCGATAGAAATCCTGTTGCGGTGCAACTTGTGGATCAATCCCTTCCATTAAGGTGCTTTGATAATTTTTCGAGCTACAAGCCGTCATTGCAACAGAAAGGGCGATTACACTGAATAAAAATGGTTTTTTCATTATTGATCTCCTTTAAAAAGAAAGCGGTAAGATTATCATTATATTTTGCAAAATAATTAGATAATCTCACCGCTTGATAGTTCAACGCATTATTCGACACGTTCACCGTGGATAGAAATATCTAATCCTTCTCGTTCTTCATCACGTTCTACACGCAAGCCACCGCAAATTTTAGTGACAACAGTGAGAATAATGGCACTCATTATACCGCTATATACGATGGTAATCGCTGCATCTTTTAACTGAATTAAAAGCTGTGTTGGAATGGTTGAATTTCCTGCAAAAATGGTATTGTTAAAAAACAACCCTGTTAAAATTGCCCCAATAATACCGCCGAAACCGTGGATACCAAAAGCATCTAAAGAATCATCATAGCCTAACTTATGTTTTAATTTTGCCACAGAGAAATAGCACGCAAGTGAAGTGAGCAAACCGATAAAAATGGCACCTTGTGGATCAACAAATCCTGCTGCGGGTGTAATGCCTACCAAGCCAGCCACCGCCCCTGAGGCAAGTCCAAGAGATGAAGGACGATGTCCTGCAATTTTCTCACATAATAGCCACATCAAAGCCCCACACCCAGCGGATATTTGTGTTACAGCCATTGCCATTCCAGCAGAGGCATTTGCAGCAACTGCTGAGCCTGCATTAAAGCCAAACCAGCCGACCCAAAGCATTGCTGCTCCCATTAATGTCAGAACCATATTGTGTGGCGGCATTGCTTCTTTACCATAGCCTACACGTTTTCCTATCATTATGGAGGCAACTAACCCTGCAATACCTGCGTTAATATGCACCACAGTGCCACCTGCATAATCTAGTACACCGCCTTCAGCCATAAATCCACCGCCCCAAACCCAGTGGCAAGTTGGCACATAAACGAGTAAGAACCAAATTCCTGAAAACCACATCATTGCAGAAAATTTAATACGCTCTGCAAATGCTCCCGAAATAATGGCGACAGAGATAATAGCAAAGGTCATTTGAAACAGCATAAAAACAGGTTCAGGAATTGTGCTTGCATTTGGTGCAACAGTGACCATTTGGTTGGCTAAATCTAGCCCCATTCCTTGTAGAAAAAAGCGATCAAAGCCACCAATAAAAGCGTTTCCTTCAGTAAATGCAAGAGAATAGCCCACTGCAACCCACAATAAGCAGATGAGTGCGGTAATAGAAAAACTGTGCATCATCGTATTAAGAACGTTCTTTTTACGAACCATACCACCGTAAAATAATGCCAGCCCAGGAATTGTCATAAATAGCACAAGAATAGTGGAAATCATTACCCAAGCAGTATCGCCATTGTTGATCACTGATAACGGTTGCCACCAAGTTGTTTTGGCATAACTAAAAGTGGGTAATAGCGATAGCATTGATAAAATTGATAATTTTTTCATATTAACGTCCTTATTATTTATAGAGCTTCATCGTCAGTTTCACCTGTTCGGATACGAATAACTTGTTCTATATTATTGACAAAAATTTTGCCATCGCCCACTTTGCCTGTTTTAACTGCTTGCTGAATGGCATCAACGACACTTTCAACCATATCATCACTTACTGCAATTTCTACTTTTAGTTTAGGCAAAAAATCCACCGTATATTCCGCACCACGATAGTTTTCAATATGTCCTTTTTGGCGACCAAAGCCTTTAACTTCGGTGACTGTCATTCCTTGTATGCCAAGATCAGAAACCGCTTCTCTTAAATCATCAAGGCGGAAAGGGTTTAAAATGGTTGTGATTTGCTTCATTGGTACTCCTAATATAGTGAAATACAACGCACTTCATATGAGGTGCGTTGTGATATTAGGGGTTTTTCTTTGATGAGACAATTTTATAAGGGGAAATTTAAATAAAAACCAAGTATTGTTGATTTTTGTTTAATAAAATCTATTATTTTTTAGATTTTATCTATTCAACCATTCCATATAAGCACGAGTACCTTCTGCAACCGTTTTGAAAGGTTTATCATAGCCAGCTTGGCGTAATTGAGTTAAATCCGCTTGAGTGAAAGTTTGATAGCGTGATTTTAAGTGATCAGGGAATGGAATAGTTTCAATTTGCCCTTTTTGGTGGAAATCAATAACTGCTTGAGCAACCGCTCTGAAAGATTCCGCATTACCTGTACCTAAATTGAAGATACCTGAGATCGCATTTTGCCAAGCCCAAATATTGACTTGAGCAACATCTTCAACATAAACAAAATCACGCAAGAATGTTTCTGATCCTGTGAAGAGTTTTGGATTTTCGCCTTTTAAAATTTGTGTGTTTAGGTGGAAAGCAACACTCGCCATTGAGCCTTTATGTTGCTCTCTCGGGCCATAAACATTGAAATATTTAAAGCCACAAACAGGAGATTGTGCTTCAGGGAGTAACTTACGCACATATTCATCAAATAAGAATTTTGAGTAGCCATATACATTTAAAGGCTGTTCAAATTCTCGTTTTTCGATAAAGTTATCTGAACGTCCACCGTAGGTTGCCGCACTTGATGCGTAGAAAAATGGAATTTGACGATCTAAGCAATAATGTAATAACTCTTTTGAATATTCGTAGTTATTTTGCATCATATATTTGCCGTCCCATTCTGTTGTGGCAGAACAAGCACCTTCGTGGAAAACGGCATCAATATCACCAAAATCATCGCCTGCAATAATAGAGGCAATAAAATCTTCTTTATCACAATAATCAGCAATATCTAGATCGACTAAATTAACAAATTTTTCTCCGTTTTTAAGGTTATCTACCACCAAAATATCAGTACGTCCGATTTGATTTAATGCTTTAACAATATTACTGCCAATAAAGCCAGCGCCGCCTGTTACGATAATCATATTATTGTCCTTTGTTATGTTGAAATTAGAGCTTAAATGTGCCGAGTTTTTCTTCAGCACGTTTAAACGATGCAGTTTGCCCAATTCGTTGCGTATAGGCGTGAATATTTGGATATCCGTCCAAGCCACGAGCTGTCAAAACTTGTAATGGAAAGCTCATCATAATATCTGCACCGCTTAATTGCTCGCCTAAAAACCATTGTTTTTCAGCAAGATGTTGTTCAATGTAGTCTAAATGTAGCTTAAGTTGTGGCGTAACAAAACTCTCTCTTACACCATTGGTAATTTTTCGTACAATCGGCTTGATGAAAAATGGCATTTTACGTTCATCAATCCGTCTGAGAAGAAGCGAGATAATCAGAAACGGCATTATTGACCCTTCTGCATAGTGCAACCAGTAGAGATAATTTGGGTAATTAGGTTGATCTGCTGTGATGCGGAAGCGATTTTCAGGATCATATTTATTGAGAAGATATTCCACAATCGCACCGCTTTCGCCCAATACTAATTCCCCATCTTGAATTAAGGGTGATTTACCAAGCGGGTGGATATTGCGTAAAGAATGCGGAGCAAGAAAAGTGTGTTTATCTCGCTCAACAATTTCTAATTTGTAGTCAAGTTCTAATAGTTCTAACAACCAAACAATGCGGTAGGCACGAGATTGTTTTAGGGCGTATAGCGTTAGCATTGTTGCTCCTCATTATAATTGTTGAAATAACCAAGATTTTGTAGGTACTGCAATGTTCCATTGAGCATATCACTGATTTCTTTATCTTGAATTTCAGCATACGGAACAGGTTTACCTTCTCGATTTAAAGTAAGCTCATCGTTTTCAAAGGCTTTGCGAATAATGTTATTTAGAGCATCGAGGCTATGATTGCCATCTAAGTGTTTTACTAAATATAAGGTGAAAACATTAAATTCTATTGGCTGACCATAGATGCTGGATAATTTAGTAATGTTGGGGTTATCTTTTACAAATTTAATTAAGCGTTCAAATTTGTCTGATAATTTAGGATATTCACCGAAGGGGGCTAATTCTTCAGTATGGTAACTTATATACATTGATTCTTGATGCACCAATGCCACTAAAAGTTTCGTTAAGGTATTCTTATCTTCTTCATTTTTGGCAAGAAGTGGGAAAAGTTCCTTGATGGGATAAGGAACTGTGTTTTCATTTAGCACTTTTGCTAGTTCATCAGATAATGGGAATGATGCAAATGCTTGGTTACCATTAGGCAGAAGCCAATGGCTATTATCATCGGATTTGGTCAGATTACCTTTGATATACAGCTCATAAAATTCGTGAACCATATCATATTTATCAATGTTATAACCATTCAAATTATGCTGGTGTGTCAAGATACTGCAACGGAAAGGTCGTTGATTGATAAAATCAGTATATTGCTCAATTTTGACAATATCTCTATGGAAATATTGACAAAGTTGCTCGTATTTTTCCCCTGAGAAAATATTAAGCGTTTTGGTGCTAGGTAAAGAGGTATCTGTAATATAGCCCAAGCCATAAGGGGTAATTTTTTTGATAAACTGATGAAAATAAAATGGTTGATTAATTTCTTCTAGGTATTCGTGGGCAACATAATATTTATCCGCATCTTGGATATGTTGAGCAATTCTTGAAAACTCAGGTTTAGTTTGTGGATGAAAGCGTTCCAATAGCGTCTCTGTTTGTGCGAAGAGTTCTTTGGCTTGGTCAATACGCTCATAGTGGTGAATATCGCTGCTTGTGCCAAACTGCATTAATTCTTTTACCATATCTTTTAAATGCCAACCTGGGTAAGCATTATAGCTAATGAAAGCCACCCCGTTAGGGGTTAGATAAGTTTGAATTAATTGTAGAATGGCGTTTTGAACAAATTCAGGTATCCAGCTAAATACACCGTGACAGATAATGTAATCGAATTGCAAATTCTCAAAGTTGACTTTACTAATATCAGCAGCAACAAGGTGGACATTGTTTAGTCCAATCTCTTGCATCATTTTTTGTCCAATATTGATCTGGATTTCAGATAAATCAATGCCAACAATCTGACTATTGGGATAACGGATTGCAAAAGGAATAAGATTGCCCCCAAAAGAGCAACCAATCTCGAGTACTCGTGCATTATCTAATTCAGGTGGGTTTAACCCTTTTAACTTAGCTAATGCTTGCAAACGATTAGGTTGGCAGTGAGGGAAAGCAACTGAAGTATAAGGGATATCATTGTAAGCCGTTTCTAGGGCTTGTGTTTTTTCTAGACTGTTCATAATTACTATTCTTGTAAAAAATATCAGGAATCAGACCGCTTGTTATTTCGATCTAGCAATTTGTTTCTTGAGTTTTTGCATTTTCTCGCGGAAACGTTGGCGTTTAAGTGGAGAAATATGATCGACAAATAATACGCCGTTTAAGTGATCAATTTCGTGTTGAATACAAATGGCTAATAGCCCATCTGCATCTAGGATAAACTCTTCGCCTTGGCGGTTTAATGCTTTAACAGTGAGTTTTTCTTTGCGTGGAACTAAGGCTCGACAACCTGGGATAGATAAACAACCTTCTTCAATGCCTGTTTCACCACTACTTTCTAGAATTTCAGGGTTAATCAGTACGATTTGGTTAGCTTTATCGCCTTCAATATCAATAGTGATAACTCGTTTTAATACATTCACTTGTGGTGCGGCTAAGCCAATACCTTCGTGTTGGTACATTGTTTCAAACATATCATCAATAAATTGACGTAATTCGTCATCGACTTTATCTACGGGTTGGCAAACGGTTGCCAAATTCTCATCAGGGTAAATTAGTACATCTAATACTGCCATTTTTACGATCTCCATCGAAAAATTAAAAATAATTAGTTCGGCTATTCTAGTCTTTTTCTTACTATTAGGGAAACGATAGGCAAGAAAATTACGAAATAGAATAAAAAATGATCGAGACCACGAAATTATTAGCATTATTGCAAGTTCCACAGTTGGGAGCCCAAAAAATTGGGCGATTATTAAATGAAGTCGATTTTACAGTGTTTTGTGACTATGACAGAGAACAGTTACGCCAAATCGGGTGGAATGAAAAACAGATCCAACGTTGGTTTAATCCTGATTGGCGTTGGATTGATACTGCTTTAGCTTGGGCGGAAAAACCACAACAGCATTTAATTTCATTATTTGATGTGGAATATCCTTTTCTGCTACGCCAAATTAGTACCGCACCGCCTATATTATTTGTGAAAGGGCAAACTGAAGTGCTTTCAATGGCTCAAATTGCAATGGTGGGCAGTCGGGATTATTCTCATTATGGAGAATATTGGGCTGGCTATTTTGCTAGTGAGTTAGTCAAAAATCAAATTGCAGTAACAAGTGGGTTAGCGATAGGGATTGATGGGTTTTGTCATCAGAAAGCACTGGCAGAGAATGGTATAACTATTGCGGTGCTAGGAAGCGGTTTAGATCAAGTTTACCCAAGCCGACATAAAAAATTGGCGGAAAATATTGTCGCAAAAGGTGGGGCGTTAGTATCAGAATTTTTTCCTGACCAACCACCGCTCGCAGAGAATTTCCCAAGACGAAACCGTATTATTAGTGGTTTATCCTTAGGAACACTCGTGGTAGAAGCTACGCTGAATAGCGGTTCATTGATAACTGCCCGATATGCCTTAGAGCAAGGTAGAGAAGTGTTTGCCTTACCCAATAGCGTGCAAAATCCGTATAGTCAGGGGTGCCATAAATTGATTAAAGATGGGGCATTATTGGTTGAGAGTATCGACGATATTTTGGAAACGATTGCATATCAACGACAAGATAGTGTAATGAATAGAGTGACCCAACCTTCATTATTTTCGACGGAACAAGCGGTCAGTTCTACTCAAGAATTTACACATTTGCCTGCTTCACCACCACTTGCAAAAAATTTGCCTAATCTCACCGCTTGCCAACAACAGCTACTGGCTCAAATAGGGCTTGAGCCCATTAGTATTGATGATCTCGCCAAAGCGTGTGGAATGGGTATTGACAATGCGTTAATTGAATTGCTTAATTTAGAGCTACTTGATGCTATTAAACAGGTTAGTGGGGGATATGTAAGGTGTTAGATTTATTCCCCCCCCCCCCATTACTATCTATATTTCCCTAATTCTTCAACTGCTTCTTCTGCAAGTGTCAGCATTCCTCTGTATTTAGAATAAATGCTACATTTGTTTGAGTTATTTTAATGTTGATATTGAATTATCTATATAGGTAAAAATCCCCTATTTGTTATTTTTTACCTAATTCTTTTAATCTTTCTTCAGTTAAAAGTCCGCTTTTGTAATTATCTAATAAACCATTGGCACGTTTTACATTATTGCAAGTATGCTTATTGTCTAACTTTCCACTTTTACAATCATTTAAGACTGAATTTAATAAAGGTTCATTTGTTAAATAATCGTAAATGGTTTTTGGTTCTTCCTTGCAAGCAGTAATACCAGATACAGCTAATACACAAGTAACGATACTTGCAATTAAACCTGATGATTTTGTTTTATTTTCCATTTTTTTCTCCTTAGAATATATTTTGAACCTAAAACAGGTTCAATTATAACTCGCACCTAAAATAGGTGCAATGAAAAATTTAAGATTATCTATTCATTCAGAAGAATATGTTTGGTTACGACAACATTTGATTAACCGACGTATTGAATTGCAACTTTCTCAACGAGCATTATGTGAAAAAATGGGCGTGGTTTCTTCTTTTGTTGGGAAAGTAGAAACTGGAGATAGAAGGCTAGATATATTTGAATTTATTGCATATTGTGAAGGATTAGAGCTTAATCCCATTGAAGTAATACAGGATATTCAACGCAAGTTTGGATAATAGAAAAAGTAGGACGCTATAAACGTCCTACAATATTATTTTAGTTATTAGAGTTGTTGATTACTTCAAACTTCCAACCATATCTTCAGGGCGAACCCATTCATCAAATTGCTCTGCAGTCACTAATCCTAAGTTAATGGCTTCTTCTTTAAGTGTAGTACCATTTTTATGTGCTGTTTTAGCAATTTTCGCTGCATTTTCATAACCAATGTGGGTATTTAATGCAGTAACAAGCATTAGTGATTGATCTAATTGTTGTTTAATGCGTGGGTGGTTTGGTTCAATACCAATAGCGCAATGTTCATCAAATGAAACGCAAGCATCTGCTAATAGTTGTGCCGATTGTAAGAAGTTATATGCCATAACTGGTTTATACACATTTAATTGGAAATGACCTTGTGTGCCAGCAAAGGAGATCGTAACGTCATTACCTAGTACCTGAGCACAAACCATTGTCATTGCTTCACATTGAGTTGGGTTTACTTTACCAGGCATAATTGATGAACCTGGTTCATTTTCAGGAATTAAAATTTCCCCAATGCCAGAGCGAGGGCCTGATGCTAATAGGCGTACATCATTGGCAATTTTGTAGAGAGAGACTGCAAGCTGTTTTAATGCACCGTGGGTTTCAACAATCGCATCGTGAGTGGCGAGTGCTTCAAATTTATTTTGTGCAGTAACAAAAGGTAATCCTGTAAATTTGGCAATATAGTCAGCCACTTTTACATCATAGCCTTTTGGTGTGTTTAAACCTGTACCGACAGCTGTTCCCCCTAAAGCGAGTTCAGCAAGATGCGGTAAGGTATTTTCAAGGGCTTTAATACCAAATGCGAGTTGTGCTGCATAAGCGGAAAATTCTTGGCCTAATGTAAGAGGGGTTGCGTCCATTAAGTGAGTACGGCCAATTTTTACTACATCTTTAAAGGCTTCAGCTTTATCTGCTAAGGTTTTTTGTAAGCGTTTAACACAAGGAAGTGTATGCTCTACAACTTTTTTGTAGGCTGCAATGTGCATTGCGGTTGGGTAAGTGTCATTTGAAGATTGTGATTTATTTACATCATCATTTGGGTGGATAATGGATTTTTCACCTAGTTTTCCCCCATTTAAAACGTGAGCACGGTTTGCCACAACTTCATTCACATTCATATTGGATTGTGTGCCCGAACCAGTTTGCCAAATTACTAATGGAAATTCATCATCTAACTTATTTGCTAAAATTTCATCACAAGCGGTTGCAATTAAATCACGTTTTTCAACGGGTAATACGCCTAAATCGTGGTTTGCATAGGCTGCTGCTTTTTTTAAGTAGCCAAATGCTTCAATAATTTCAGCTGGCATTGAGCCTTCAGGACCGATTTTAAAGTTGTTACGAGAACGTTCAGTTTGTGCAGCCCAGTAACGATCTGCTGGTACTTTCACTTCGCCCATTGTGTCTTTTTCAATACGGAATTCCATAATTTCTCCTAAAAGTCATAGTTAAATGTTACGAGTAAACTAGAAAATAGTAGCATTGAGCAGATTAGAAAGGAATGCTCAATCTGCATACCTTTCATATTTTTGTCTATTTTGTGATATGGATCATAATTTTGACTGGTTTGATAGAGTTGTCAAAATGAAGAACTTTAGTATATCGACTTTACAACCACCCTTTCCGTTTAAAATAAAGATAAGGGGTAGTGGCAGCACAGATCATTAAGCCGATTGCCATTGGGTATCCATATTGGAAATGTAGCTCAGGCATAAACTCAAAGTTCATTCCATAAGTCGATGCAACAAGTGTTGCTGGTAGGAACATAACTGAAACCAATGAGAAGAATTTCATTATTCGGTTCTGTTCAATGTTGATGAAACCCATTGCAGCTTGCATTAGAAAGTTTACCTTTTGGAACAATGATTCGTTATGCGGTTGAAGGGATTCAATGTCTCGCATAATGTCGCGTGCCTGTTCTAGCTGGTTATTTGGTAAACGCGTTTTGCGTAATAAAAAGCTTAAGGCTCGCTGGGTATCCATCAAACATAAACGTACTTTAGAACTCATATCTTCCAACTCTGTTAAATCGGATAGTGCATCATCAAATTCAGTACCGTTTCTTTTTTCTTTTTCACTTTTATCTTGAGTGTTTAATACGACTCGGCTTAACTTTTCCAAATCTGCATAGATATTTTCAATCACGTCCGCTAATTGCTCAATTTTGGTTTCAAATAAATCAAGTAATAATTCATAGGCATTACCATCGATCATTTTTTCCCTGCGTGATCGCATTCGGTATAAGCGGAAAGCGGGTAGATCTCGGTCTCGTAAGGTAAATAAACGCCCATCACGAATGGTAAAGCCAACGGTGGCAATATCTGCATAGTCATCATCATCTAAGCAGTAAAAGAATGAGTGAAGATGTAATCCATCTTCGTCTTCAAAAAAACGAGCAGAGGCTTCTAGGTCTTCTAATTCTCGCTCTTCGGCAAGGGTTTGATCTAAACGTTTTTCGAGAACTGTACGCTCTTCATCACTTGGATCAACAAGATCTATCCAAATGGCGTCGTTTAATGTGTTTGGGTTGGTTTCATCAACGCTGATTAGGCGATCGTTATTTAACGAAAAAGCTCTGATCATTTCATACTCCTAATAAATGGTATGAGGCGATGAACACAAATGAACAAAAATAAGATACTGAACAGACCGACTCTCGTCGGCAAAAGGAACTTTGGACGAGGGGAAATTAACAAACTGATGAGTATCGACTGTGACTGTCCAAAATGCTGTATCCTCAAGGTGAAAAAAACGAGCGAATGGTAACGATTTAGCCCTTAGTCGTCAAGGAATTATCTGAATAAGCGGTAGGATTTACGATAAATTTTGCAAAAGATTTGCGAAATCTTACCGCTAGTCGTTGTATTACTTCACATATTGAATAAGAGCAGAAATATTTTGTGCAAATTGTTCATTTTGTGCCATTTCGACAATTTGTTGATGTGAATACTGCTCTCGAGGATAAACTACAACAATACTAGTATCGCCTTTTTGTAAGAAATTATGTTCGCCAAAATCAGTATAGCGTGTTGCGCCGATACTAATAACCGCTTTGGTTGGGTAATCTGCTTGTTGTAGCAGTTCGGCAATATGGTTCATTGGGCCTTCATCAGGTTGATTATTCATTCTATCTACAATCCAATCTAATAATTTTTGATGAAAGTAACTATAACCAACAGTTTGGCTATCAACGCCATACTCATTTAGCTCGCCGTTACGTTTATGAAAGCAAGCGATATTGTAATTATCTAAGTTCCCGCCTTGGTTAAAATGATCCAATGCAATAAATGTATTGGAAAGCCCTTTAGAATTTTCTCCCCAATTTTTCTTCTCACAAATTTTACGAGCATTTGGTCGGCGAATGGAACAATCGTTGTAAGCAGCAAAATGCGTTGGCGTTAGGGCAATAACCTTTTTATCTGAATACTCAATATCGCAAATCAATGCAACTTCAGGTTCGATTTGTAAATGATCCGCATCATTGGGAAAGGTAATGGTGTCAGCTGATAGTGGGTAAGTGGCAAGAAAGCGGTAGGTTTCAGATAATGTTTTACTAGGAACATAAAAAGGAAAGATTGCTTTAGGTTGAATTGCTTCGGCTGTTTTTACTTGTAAGAAATCAGCCGCTTCTCCTGCTTGTTCTAAATGCCCTGCAAAGTTGCCTGCAACGCCTAAGCCGATGAAATGTTGGTTTTGCATAAAAATTCCTTATTAATTTAAGTTAAGAAAAAAGCAGTTGCATAATACTGCGAATTGAATAAATAAAATAGAATTATAAATAATCATTTTGTTCTGTTTTTCACCAAGCGGTCGTTTTTTTAAAGTTTTTTGCAATTTTTCTGAAAAAAACACTTGCGTTGTTTTCGGATT
>NZ_LEKM01000013.1 GCF_009761375.1 Ursidibacter arcticus
ACACTCACTTCCATATTCGGTTTCAACTGATAAGAAATACCAGCTTGAAGTTTTGCACGAGTCGTGTTGATTTTCATCGTTTTATTGATATTTCCAACATAATTACCTTGTGCCGTATAAACCGGTGATTTGCCTGAAAGCTGTTGTTCAACCTGAGCATTTAATACGCCTTTTACTTTTTCTGTAAACGGTTTTTGTAGTTTTACGCCTAATGCTGCAGTTTTTTCACTCAAGCGAATTTCGCCGAAATGAACGGGTAATCTCAGACCTGTTTCTTGGTATCCAGCAAGAGTGGTTTTATTTGAGCTTAAGGTTGCATACCAGCCTAACTCTGTGTTGTTAGCATATTTGAAATCTTGACCCACAGTTAAGCTAAAAGATAAACCCTGAGCTTTATTACGCTGAGTTTGCGTTTCTGTAAATGCTAGTTGTTGGCGTTGCTCTTTCACATTATGGTAATTCCACGCTATTGCAGGAGAAATATACCAATTATTGTGTTGTAAACGAGCAAATGCCCCTACCCCTAAATTGCTTTGATTTTGCTTCTGCTGATTTAAAGCACGATAGAAGCTGTGTTCAAGGCTTGTTCCCACAAGGAAACCATTACCAAATTGATAACCTAAATTGAGTCCTGCGGTTAAATCATTACCATAAGCGTCTTTAGCTGTGTCTCCATAAGTACGATAGCAAAAACCTTTCTCATCAGTATAGCAACCTTGCTGTAAACGTTTTAAGCCATAGTATTGTTGTGCAACTGTCGCAAAACGAGAAGCTGAAAATTGCTCAATAGATTTTTTAGTAAAATCTAAGTTAAGAGGCACAATAACTGGTCTAACAACTGGTGGCACAGTCGCTGGAGTTGATGAAGCTGTCGATGCCGCTGATGGATTTAACGGAGCTGGTTGCACACTAGACTGTGTAGCATTTGTTGGCTGCTCTGTATCTGTAGTTACATCTGTAGCTGATGGAATATCAGGGATATTGCTTTCATTCGTTAGCAAATCTA
>NZ_LEKM01000014.1 GCF_009761375.1 Ursidibacter arcticus
GCCCGATTGCTGAGTTACTTGAGCATAATCCACCTTCGCTTTGTTTTGGCTGAACTGTGCAGATGCACTAGAGCCACTACCATAAATCGCCACAGAGGCACTTACCCCACCTTGGGTTTGTTTGCTGTCATATTTTTCACTGTCTTGCACACTCTCAATATGCAGATTTTTGGTCTCAAGGTTTAAGTGGTTAATGTTCGCCGTTGCTCCTTTTAAGGTGGTTGTCTCTTTTGCCTTAATGGTTAAGCGGTTACTGTTGATTTCCGTATGGTTTTGCACTTTAGCGTCACTGTTAGAATGTCCTTTGCCGATATTGGCAGCTCCTTCAACCCCCAAACCTTGTGAACCACCTGATTTACCTACAAATACCCCTACGCTCCAACTACTGCTCTTATTATCGGAGCGGTTACTTTGGCTATCTGTCGTTGCCAGTAAATTGACGTTATTACCCTCAAGCGTTGTCTCATTTGCATCAATTTTTGAGCCAACAATCGTACTATCTCCCTCTGTTGCCCGAATGATGAGTTTATCTGCACTTAATACACTGCCCTGATGGGTCGTTTGCTGAGTGTGGCTTGTGTGAGTTGATTTGCTTGCCCCCACGCTGACTGACACTTTAAAATCACTATTTCCAACGGCGGCTGTCGCATTACTTGCGTTCTGAATCGTGTCGATAAGTGCTTTCGCTTTTGTTACCGTTTCAATGGCTTCATTCGCTGCTTTTACTTTCAGTAATGTGCTTAAACGTTCGTCTTTCACTTGTGTTGAACGCTTCAAGCTACTTTTCGCTGCCAGTGCTGCATCTGTTACCGCTGAGCTAAAGGATATCGTTAAGCCCGATTGCTTATATTCGTGACGTTCTTTAGCAGAAAGATTATCTTCACTGGCACCAATATAGGTCGATTTGCCCTCCACTAAAATTTGTTTGCCTAATTCTCTAGAGGCAACAACCTCCGTACCCGATAGATGAGCGTGATTACCAGCCGATATGCTGATATTACCTGTAAGGCTACCTAATGTACTGCGTGCTTGGCTTTGTTGCCAGCCTTCCGCTTCGCTTTCGTGGGTTTCTGATTTTTTGCCAAAGGTAATGCCTATTCCTCCTCCAGAGAACACCCCTGATTTTGATTTTTGCTTGAAATGCGTTTCTTTGAAGTAATTCGTCTCTGCAGCAACACTTGCGTTATTACCTGCTTCTAGGCGTAAATCATTATCGGCAATGGCTTGAAGGTTTTGAGCTTTTAAATCATTACCTGCCGAAAGCAATATCTCACTTCCATCTAATGTGGTTCCTACTTTGATTTTATCTTGGCTTGTGTCTAATGTGGTTTGCTTTGAACTGCCAAATGTTCCACGACTTTTCGT
>NZ_LEKM01000015.1 GCF_009761375.1 Ursidibacter arcticus
CAGACTGATGACAAACCTCAATTTGTTGTATCCAATTAACGGACGCCAGCGTGGCGTTCCTACATAACAAAATAAAATCTGTTATTTTTCAATTAGTTATAACTTTCCTTGTAGGGACGCCACGCTGGCGTCCGAATGAAAAAAGACTTTGTCAATAATCTGACGGCACAGATATTGTGCCGTTTAATCAGATTATTTCTTGCGTTCTACCCATTTTCCATCGAGGTAATCCACAATCCATTTGGTTGCTTTTCCTTCTTTTTCTGAAGTAACGTATTGACGTTTTTCTTTACGGCTAAAGCGAATAATAGCCTCGTTTCCTTCAGGGTCTTTTTGTGGTGCATCTGCAAGATACTGTAATTTCTCTGGTAAACGTTCACGATATGTAGCTAATTCAACCACTTTCGGTGCACGGCTTTCACGAGATTTCGGGAAATTATGTGCCGACATAAAAACGCCACTTGCCCCATCACGCAGTACAAAGTAGGCATCTGACTTCTCACATTTCAACTCTGGGAAAGCAACAGGCTCCTCTCGTGGTGGAGCAACTTCACCATTTTTCAGAATTTTACGAGTATTATCACATTGCGTACAGCCCATATATTTTCCAAAACGCCCTAATTTTAAGTGCATATCTGCACCGCATTTATCGCATTCAACAACTGGACCATCATAGCCTTTAATTTTGAAAGTCCCTTCTTCAATTAAATAGCCATCACAATTCGGGTTATTACCGCAAATATGAATTTTACGAGCAGGATCAATCAAATAGCTATCCATTGCCGTATCACATTTCGGGCAACGTTTACGCTGCATTAGTGCGTTAGTTTCGGAATCTTCATCTAACACATTCAATAATTCAGCTTCTGGAATTAAATTGATTGTGGTTTTGCAACGCTCTTTTGGTGGTAAAGCATAACCTGTACAACCTAAAAACACTCCAGTACTAGCAGTACGAATTGCCATTGGACGTTGGCAAGTTGGACAGTAAATATCCGTTTCCACTAAATTGTTTGGACGCATTCCACCTTCTAATTCGTTTAGCTCCGCCGTAGTCAGTTTTTCTGAAAAATCACTAAAGAAACGGTTTAATTCCTCCTTCCAATTACTATTTCCTGAGGCGATTTGGTCTAAAGTGTCTTCCATATTCGCTGTAAAATCGTAATTCATTAAATCTTGGAACGATTCATTCAAGCGATCTGTAACGATCTCCCCCATTTTCTCGGCATAGAAACGGCGGTTTTCAACTCGCACATAACCACGCTCTTGAATAGTTGAGATAATCGCGGCATAAGTTGATGGGCGACCAATCCCCCGTTTTTCTAATTCTTTTACTAATGCCGCTTCTGAATAACGTGCTGGCGGTTTAGTAAAATGTTGGCTTGGAATAACTTGATTTAGGGTTAAAACCTCATTCAGTGCAACTTCAGGCAATTCTTGGTCTTCGGCAGTTTTACCTTGAATAGGTAAGACTTTCGTCCAACCGTCAAAACGCAATACTCGCCCTTTTGTTTTTAATTCATATTCACCTGCTGTAACCGTAAGACTCGTTGAATCATATTCTGCCGCAGTCATTTGACAAGCAAGGAATTGTCGCCAAATTAGATCGTATAAACGCTCTGCATCTTTTTCCATTCCTTTTAAGTCAGTGATTTTTACATTGACATCTGACGGACGAATAGCCTCGTGTGCCTCTTGTGCTTTTTCTTTACTTGCATAGTAATTCGGTTTGGTTGGTAAATAGGCTTTGCCGAAGGTTTGCTCAATATACCCTCTCGCCATCGACAGTGCATCTTGGCTGAGATTGGTTGAATCTGTACGCATATAGGTAATGTAGCCAGCCTCATATAAGCGTTGAGCCAACATCATTGTTTTTTTCACACTAAAGCCCAAACGTGTACTTGCAGTTTGTTGTAACGTTGAAGTAATAAAAGGTGCTTTGGCTTTTGATGAAGTCGGTTTTTTCTCAATATCTGTGACAATAAATGCAGAATTTTGTAATGAACTAACCGCTTGTTCTGCCTGTTTCTGATTCTTGGCAGAGAATTTCTTCCCTTTAGCGTGAGTTAAATCAAGAGCAAGCTCACCATTTTTAGCGGTGGTTCTTGCCACAATATCCCAAAATTCTTCAGGTTGAAAAGCTTTAATTTCTCGCTCACGCTCTACCAATAGTTTTACTGCAACTGATTGAACTCGCCCAGCAGATAAGCCACGAGCGACTTTTTTCCAGAGTAATGGCGACACCATAAAGCCAACAACACGATCTAAAAAACGGCGGGTTTGTTGTGCATTAACACGATCAATATTCAGTTGTTCTGGCTTTTCAAAGGCTTGTTTAATCGCATTTTTGGTAATTTCATTAAATACAACACGACTAAAACGTGCATCATCGCCCCCGATCACTTCACGCAAGTGCCACGCAATTGCCTCCCCTTCTCTATCCAAGTCGGTTGCGAGATAAATATGATCGGCTTTTTTGGCAAGTGATTTCAATTCAGCCACCACTTTTTCTTTACCTGGTAGAATTTGGTAATGTGCTTTCCAGTCGTGGTAAGGATCAATACCCATTCGTTTTACTAAAGCGGTACGTTCCTTTTCAGATTTTACCAGTGCCTTTTGCTCTGCACTCATACCTTTGGTTGAGATCGGTTTGGCTTTTTCGGTTTTTTCTTCCTTTTCCGCACTGCTTGTTGGCAAATCTCGGATATGCCCAACACTTGATTTCACCACAAAATCGCTACCCAAGTATTTATTAATTGTTTTAGCTTTGGCTGGCGACTCAACAATAACTAATGATTTTCCCATTGTTACACCTAAATTGTTTATACTCTCAAAATTAGAAATAATGAACACAATAGCCCAACTATTGTTGCTTATTCGTTTATATTTATTGCTTTTTAAAATAAAATGGTAAAAACAATAGCAAGGCTTTCTACAAAATACAATATCAAAAGGGATAAAATGGATAAACTACACGCAATTAACTTATTTTGTCGAGTAATTGAAACCCAAAGTTTCACCCAAGCCGCTCAACAAGAACAAATTTCGCTCGCAATGGCAAGTAAATTAGTCGCACAGCTTGAAGCACATCTAAATGTTCGACTACTACAACGCACCACTCGCAAAATCACCCCCACAGAAGCTGGACTACTGTTTTACCAACGCTGTTTACCTATTTTAAATGAACTCAAAGAGGCGGAAGCCTGTGTAACTGATATTACTTCTACCTTACAAGGCAAACTTACGATCTCTGTACCGATGGATTTCGGCTCTCGCTTTATTGCACCCCATTTAGGCAAATTTATTGAAACTTATCCCCATCTTCAACTTAACTTGGAATTTAATGATCGCCGAGTTGATGTGGTGGCTGAAGGCTATGATCTGGTGTTACGCATCGGTAGATTGGAAGATAGCTCCATTGTGGCAAAACGTATTGCTCAAGCAGAGCATTTAATTGTCGCCTCTCCCCAGTATTTAGCCCAAAATGGCGAACCCATAACAGCATTAGAATTGCAACAACACCAATGTTTGCTCTATGAGGGGCAACAAACTTGGCAATTTAATGAGAACGGACATCATATTAAATTTAAACCACAAAGCCGAGTATATAGCAATAATGGCTATGCTCTAGTGCAAATGGCAAAGGCAAACTTAGGTATTATTCAGATCCCCAAATTCTTGTTGAAAGATGAATTAGCATCAGGCGAACTCATTCCGATCTTAAATCATTTGGAACAGGAAAAACTTGATATTAGTTTGCTCTACCCACACCGCCGCTATCTTTCGCCGAAAGTTAAAGTTGCGATTGAGTTTTTTACTACCTTAATGAAAGAACAAAAGGCGTATTTATAATTTATCCCTAATACAAGCGGTGTGATATGCTCTTAGATTTGTAAATTTTTGAGAAAACGCACCGCTTAGATTTACTCAATAATACTATTTATTTTCTTCAGCAAATTTTTGCATAAACGTAATTAACGCTTGAACACCTTCAATTGGCATTGCGTTATAGATTGAGGCACGCATTCCACCTAATACTTTGTGTCCTTTTAAGGCTTGTAAACCATTAGCGGTTGCTTCTGTAACAAATTTTGCGTTGAGTTCATCATTCCCTGTGGTAAATGTAATATTCATCAGTGAACGGTTTTCGATTGCAACAGTATTACGATAAAAATCACTTTGATCTAAATAATCATAGAGTAACTTAGCTTTCGCTTGGTTACGTTGCTCCACAGCTTTAACGCCCCCCTCTTTAAGAAGATGTTTAAACACTAATGAACATAAATACCACGCAAATGTAGGTGGAGTGTTGATCATTGAATCGCTTTTCGCCTGAACTTCATAGTTCCAAATGCTTGGGGTTGCTTTGCGTGCTTTACCAATTAAGTCTTCTCGAACAATGACAATTGTAATCCCTGCTGGTCCTAAATTCTTCTGAGCACCTGCGTAGATAATACCAAATTTGCTAATGTCAATTTCGCGAGAAAGAATGTTTGATGACATATCTGCAACTAACACGCTATTTCCAACATTAGGTAAGTCGAAAATTTCTACACCACTAATCGTTTCATTCGGGCAATAGTGAATATAATCATATTGTTCGGCAATGTTGCTGAAATCTAAGTTTGCTACTTTGAGCGTGTCGCTTTGTTCTAAAATGTTGATTTCATCAATTTCACAAAATAAACGAGCTTCTTTGGCAGCTGTGGCAGACCAATGGCCACTTGTTAAATAAAGTGCTTTACCTTTTTCGCCAATTAAATTCATTGGAATAGCGGCAAATTGCCCTCTTGCCCCACCTTGCAAGAATAAAATTTTGTAGTTTTCAGGAATGTTATATAACTCACGAAAATCTTTATCCGCTTGCGTAATCAATTCCATAAATAATTTACCACGATGGCTTACTTCCATTACTGAAGTTTGTTGTTCTTGCCAGTTAAGTAACTCTGTTTGAGCTTGTTCTAACACTGCTTTAGGCATCATTGCAGGGCCTGCACTAAAATTAAATACTTGTGTCATTGTGTTTGTTCCTGTGGTTAAAAATAATAAAGGCAGAAATCATAGCGTAAAATAGCTCGTTATTGTGGGATTTTTGAAAAAATATATAAAAAATTACCCTTAATAAATCAGACACTATTCCATCTATTAAGGGTATTTAATAATTTTTAGATGTTAAAGATTAAAGATATTTAGCTTTTAATTGTTTAACCACTGCTTTTTGCTCTGCATTAAGCTCTTTAGTCATTGGTTCACGACAATAGCCAGCTTGAACACCTTCTTCTTCTAATAAACCTTTAATTGTTTGATATAAGCCATTGCCTAAAATACCTTCAATTAAATCATTCGTAACGTTTTGAATTTCAAAGGCTTCTTTAATTTTACCTTGCTGTGCTAATTCAAAGATTTGACGAGCACGCACACCATTTACATTGAAAGTTGAACCAATAGCACCATCTACGCCTAATACAGCTGCTGGTAACATCATTTCATCAAAACCAGCATAAATCAGATGCTCTGGGAATGCTTTGCGTAAACGCTCAAGCAAATAGAAATCGCCTGCGGTAAATTTTACGCCAATAATTTTCGGGTTTTGGAATAATTCTGCAAATTGAGCCACGCCAATGTTTACCCCTGTTAAGAATGGGATTGAGTAAACGATCATTGGGCTACCTGTTTCACGAATAATTGTTTCGTAGAAGTTTTTGATTTCTGGGAAACTAAATTTGTAGTAGAAAGGTGTTACCGCAGATAAACTATCATAACCTAACTCTGTGGCATATTTACCTAATTCAACCGCTTCTTTTAGGTTTACGCTACCTACTTGTGCAATCAATGCAACTTGGTCTTTTGCTTCATCTTTTGCAATACGGAAGATCTCTTTTTTCTCTTCTGTCGAAAGCATAAAGTTTTCGCCTGTTGAACCACCAACATATAATCCATCCACTTTCATTTTATCAATGTTATGGCGGATAATTTGGCGTAACCCTTTTTCATTGATTGTGCCATCTGCATTAAATGATACTAATAATGCACTAAAGATACCTTTTAAATTTTTCATTTTGTTTACCCTTTAAGGAAGTGAAGTAAGTAAGCGGTTTGATCTGTAAAATTTTTTGCAAATCTTACCGCTTGTGAGTTTTATTAAATCCTGTTACTTGATGCGTTGTTCTAAAATCACATCTAAGGTTTTTTGTTTCTGCTGAATAGCTTTATTCGGTTCAGCTCTTACAAGCAAAGTATAAATAAGATCAAGTACAAATAATTGAGCCATTTTTGTACCGATCGAATCACCTTGCATATGCCCTTGTCGATTGCCATTGATTAGCACATAATCTGCCACTTCTGTAATTGGCGAACGCAAATTATGTGTAAGTGCGACTGTCGTTGCTTCATTTTGCTGTGCAATGCGTAGTGCTTTTGCAGTTTCTTCCGAACTTCCAGAATGGCTAATCCCAATAACAACATCACCCTTTTTCAACAATGATGCTTGCATATACATAAAATGATTATTGGTTACTGCATCAGTCTGTAAGCCGATACGCATTAACTTATGCTTTGCATCTTCCGCTGTTAGCCCAGAAGAACCAACCCCAAACAAGAAAATACGTTTAGCTCGGCGCAATACATCAACCACTTTCTCTAATTCATTAAAATCTAATAGATTTATGGTTTCTGTAATTACATTATGCAATGTAACCTGCAATTTTGTTGCAATTTCTTTTGATGTGTCGGTTTCTGCAACATCAGTATCGAGCAACGCACTACTCTCTTTTTCTTGTGTTGCTAACTCAATGGCTAAATCTAGTTTAAAATCGGTGTAGCCTTTGAAACCTAGTGTGCGACAAAATCGGATAAAAGTTGCTTCACCAACATCAAGTTGAGTAGCAACTTCCGATAAGGAACATTGATTTAGTAGATCTGGTTGCGACAAAATAGCATTAGCAATTTTCTTTTCTGTTTTAGTTAAGCTATTTTGCAACGCTCCGATTGTGTCTAATATTTTTCCACGGGATGACATTTCGCCTCCTATATGTACTCCACAGGAACTTTCACCACTAATTTTTTCAATAAGCGGTTGCCATTAACAGAAATACCTGGTGCGTGTGGTTCATTTGGTAAGAAAATGGCAAACATATTAGGTTTTAATACCAATAAATTTTTATTTTCAAGCTGATCTGTTAATTGATAGTCGTCTTCGTCTCGATATTCATCATATAATGCTAAATTTGGGTAACTTAAACTATATTGAATAGCTTCTTCACCCGAAATCAATAATTGAATATCAATAAACTTACGGTGTAATTCTGCTTTTTTCCCCTCTGCCTGCGCTGTCTCAAATTCCATTACATTCATTCGAACGCCATCTTCAAGATCTTGCCAACCTAATGGTAGGTTCACTAAATCTAACGTTTTGAGCTTACCACATAAACGTGCAAAAACTGGGGGTAATGATTTTGCATAATCATCACGAGATAAATCACCTAATAACATAAAGCCTCCATTATTTTTAAAGATAAAACACTCAGTGAGTATATTACTCCATAAAAATAAAATTAAAAGAAGATATGCTCCATAGAGTAAAATTTTCTGCTCTTAATAACAAGTAAGAAAGAAAAAAAATGAGAGATAGATCACTTTATTTTGTGAAAAAGAGATGATTTGCAAAAAATTTAGACAAAAAGACCGCTAATAAGCCTATTTTCTATGTTTAAGACAGACACTCATAATATCTACGGATAGTTCAACTATAAATTTGCAGAATGATCTTAATATTTGACCGCTGACAAACCCTAATTTGTTGTATTCAATAAACGGACGCCAGCGTGGCGTCCCTACACAACAAAATAAAATCTGTTATTTTTCAATTGGTTATAACTTTCCTTGTAGGGACGCCACGCTGGCGTCCGAATGAAAAAAGACTTTGTCAATAATCTGATGAT
>NZ_LEKM01000016.1 GCF_009761375.1 Ursidibacter arcticus
GGTTTGTCATCAGTCTGAGGTATTAAATTACCTCTTTTGTACATAAATAAGTAAAAAAATAGTGGGCATTTAGCCCACTCAGACTGATGACAAACTTCAAAAGAACGTAAAATCTGTAGGGTGGGCTTTAGCCCACCATCTTTAAAATCAATAAGTTACAAAATGGTGGGCTTCAGCCCACCCTACACGAAATAAGTTTGTCAATAATCTGGTATTATTTAAAAATAATATCTTCTTTCGGATCAAATTTTGATGCGTCTAACGGGCTATTTTCTTCAAAATATTTTTTCAACATTTCAGCATCAATAAAGCCTGTATTAACATAGCTTGGGTGTTTTTTCATTACTGGATAACCATCACCGCCACTTGCACAGTAATCAGGTAAAGAAACTTTATATTTCTTGTTAAGATCTAATGGTTTTCCTGCAACTTTAACATCTGATACCTGTTTTGCAGTACGATCAACAACCATTGAAATACCTGCAAATTGTGGATAAGCACCTGTATCAATCTCTTTAAGAGCCACAACATTTAAGTAATCAAGTAATTCTTGCCCTGTTAAATCCACGGTTGCAATCATATTACCAAACGGCTGAACAGTAAGAATATCTTTATAAGTTACATCACCTTCATTGATTGAAGTGCGAATACCACCAGAGTTCATAATACCAATATCAGCTTTTACACGTTCCATTTGCGATTGTGCAATTAAACGACCTAAATTAGTTTGGTGGAAACGAATAATTTTACGATCACCTTCAAATTTACCTTTTACTTCACCCACTTTTACGCCAAGTAATCTATCACCTTCATCTTGATATTTTTTAAGGTGTTCAAATACAGCTTGGTCTTCAGCAATTTCAGTTTGATACAGTTTATATTCTGATTTGCCATCTTCTAATTTGATCTTTTGTTTCAAATTCACAGGAATCAGTTCATATTTAACTAATTTAGTTTCGCCATTTTTAAATTCAAAATCGGCACGACCAACAAATTTACCCCATTCACCCGCTTGAACAATCCAAGTACCATTTTGGAAATCAGGTTTACATTCTTCACCTGGTGTATATTTTAATTTGAACTCGCCTTTTTCATCGATACACACCGTATCGTGAGTATGTCCACCGATAATTAAATCAAAAGCACCTTTATCTAAACGGCGAGCAAGACTCACATCACCTGGTGCATTTGAACCGTGTTGTTCGTTAAAGTAGTAACCCATATGTGTTAATGCAATACGTACATCTGGTTTTTCAGTTTGGTTAATTTCAGCAAGTGTTGCTTTTGCCGTTTCAATTGGGTCATTAAAAATCACGTTTTCTGTGACATCAGGGTTACCTAATTTACCTGTATCTTCCGTTGTTAAGCCAACTACCGCTACTTTTAGACCATTTTTATCTAAGGTAACATAAGGTTTGACTAGTGGTTTGTTAGTTTTTTTATTGATTACGTTTGCAGAAATAAGCGGGAATTTTGCCCATTTTTCTTGCATATCTAAAATTTGAAGAGGGAAGTCAAACTCGTGGTTACCTAACACTGCAACGTCATAACCAATCATATTCATTCCTTCAATATCTGGTTTTGCATTTTGCATATCAGACTCAGGAACTCCCGTATTAAAATCACCAGCGTGTAGTAATAATACTGAACCGCCTTTGCCTTCTACTTCTTTGCGAACATTGTCAATAAGTGTTTTTTGGGCTGCAAAACCATATTCGCCTTTATCATTTTTCCAGAAATGACCGTGAGTATCATTCACGTGCAATACGGTAAATTGGTAAGTTTTATCTGATTCGTATGCCATTGCGGTTGTTGCACTTAATAAGGCTGCCGAAAGTAGAGTTTTAGTAAACTTCATAAAGTCCTCTAATGTTGTGTGAATAAAAATGTAAAAAATAATAAAAATCTAACCGCTTATTCAAGTTAGAAAAATAGGATTAAAATCCAAGTTACGCCAAACATTACCATTGTCATAAAGACAGCAGCAGAGCCAATATCTTTTGCTCTACCTGATAATTCGTGGTATTCCGAACCAATGCGATCAACAACAGCTTCAACAGCACTATTTAATAATTCCATCGCCAGTACTAATAAAACTGAGCAAACTAATAGCACTTTTTCGATAATACCATCGCCTAAAATAAATCCTAATGGAATAAGAAAAAAAGAAAGCCACACTTCTTGACGAAATGCAGCTTCATTGATGTAAGCACTTTTTAAGCCCTTCATTGAGTAGCCTGTTGCTCGAATAATACGTTTAAAATCCGCTTTGTTTTCAGGTTTCATAAATTCTCTTGAAAATGAATGGTAAAATTTTAGTTATTCTACCTGAAAGCAAAGGTTTGCGGAAAGAAATTAAGCTATTTTTTAATCAGAAGTTAGATAAAATTTAAAAAAATGAAACAAAAGCAGTGTAGTATAAAAATTTTATGACTTTATCATCAGAATTTCTTACTTGACTATTCACTTATTACTATTTTTCCGCTAATCTCACACTTCTATTTTTTAGGTGGATAGACGTCTAGGCGTTTATTATTTCTTTCTCTTACAGGAATTTTTATGAGTAACTGTGTATCTTCAAAAATCCTTGGCGGTAATTTAGTATTACGTATCGCTGTAGGTTTGGTTCTTGGGCTGATTTTAGCTCTTACATTTCCTGATATGGCAACTAGTGTTGGTGTATTAGGTCAATTCTTTGTGAAATCATTGCGTGCAATTGCACCCATTTTAGTTTTCACTTTAGTTCTTGCGGCAATTGCTAATAAAGAAGTTGGCAGCGATAGCCGTTTAAAACCCGTATTAGTCTTATATCTGGTTGGTACTTTCTTAGCTGCGGTAACAGCGGTGGTTTTAAGTTACCTATTCCCAACCACGTTAGAATTAGTAACAAGCCCAGATGGTTTAGCACCACCACAAGGTGTGGGTGAAGTATTAAAAACCGTTATTTTTAATTTAGTGGATAACCCTTTAGGTGCAATCACAAATGGTAACTTTATTGGTATTTTAGCTTGGTCAATCGGTTTAGGTATTGCATTACGCCACGCAGCACCTAGCACAAAAGTGTTATTAAATGATATGGCCGATGCAGTGTCGTTTGTGGTAAAAATCGTGATTGCATTTGCACCAGTTGGGGTATTTGGCTTAGTAGCTGAAACTATCGCAACGAATGGTTTAGACGCTTTCGCAGGTTATGCAAAATTATTAGCGGTATTACTAGGTGCAATGGCAATTGTTGCATTCTTATTAAACCCAGCTTTAGTGTATTGGAAACTTCGCCGTAACCCATATCCACTTACAATTACTTGTTTGCGTGAAAGTGGTGTAACAGCTTTCTTTACTCGTAGTTCAGCAGCAAACATTCCAGTTAATATGAACCTTGCTAAACGTTTAGGTTTAAAAGAAGAGATTTATTCAATCTCAATTCCATTGGGTGCGAATATCAATATGGCGGGTGCTGCGATTACTATCACCGTCTTAACGTTAGCAGCAGCTTATACTCAAGGTATCGTGCCTGATTTTTGGACAGCATTATTATTAAGTTTTGTTGCTTCAATTTGTGCTTGTGGTGCATCAGGCGTTGCTGGTGGCTCTTTATTACTTATCCCACTTGCGTGTAGTTTATTCAACATTCCAAATGATGTAGCCGCACAGGTTATTGGTGTTGGTTTCATTATTGGTGTTATTCAAGACTCAGCAGAAACTGCATTAAACTCATCAACAGACGTGCTTTTCACCGCAGCAGTAAGTTTATCTGACGAAGAAAAGCAATAAAAATTAGCTTATTCAAAAGCAAATCCTTTAAAAGCAGATCATAATGGTCTGCTTTTTTTGTGATGTCGATCGACAAATCCTTTTTTCTTACTTTTCTCTTGGCGATTTTGCGTAATACTAAAAACACTAATTGAGTATCACGCAATGAATTTAGATCGTTTTTGTTATTATTATCTATTTGCTACTTTACCTATTCTTATTCTGCCTAAAGTGCTTTTATATGGTGGAATGGGGGTAGCAGGTATTTTTCTTATTTTGGCTTTATATAAACGGCAACTAAGCTATCTATTTTTAGCGATTACAGTTGCTTTGAGCTATTCGATTACACTTTGGAAAATTTCACAAGCTGAGCTTGTTCAAGTAGAGAAACTGAGTGAAAAAATTCAAATTGTCCAGATTTTAAAACAACAAGAGTATCAAACCGCCATCGCCAAGCGAGAAAATGGGTTACGTATTTATTTGAATTGGCAGAGTGAAACACCACTTTATTTAGATCGTTTTTATCAAGCGGAATTAACCATTCGTCCAATTTCTAGCCGTTTAAATGAAGGGAATTTTGATCGACAAAAATGGTATTTTGCACAAAATATTCAGCAAATCTCTACGGTTAGAAACGCAATTTTGCTCGAACAGCAGTCAATACCATTTCGTACTGCTTGGTTAGAAAGAGCAAAAATGGCTACTAGTGAATTAGGTACACAAGGATTACTACTTGCCCTAGCCTTTGGTGAAAGAGCGTGGTTAAAGCAAGCCCATTGGGATATTTTTCAACAAACTAGTACTGCACATTTAATTGCAATTTCAGGGTTACATATTGCACTTGCAATGGGTATTGGTGTGCTATTTGCACGAATAGGGCAGTGGCTTGTATGTCGTTTGGGTATTTACCAAGCGGTAAGATTTAATCCGTTTTTTGCAAAAAGTATCGGGTTTTGTTTTGCTTTGGGTTATAGCTTTTTAGCTGGCTTTGCTATCCCAACGGTAAGAGCATTAATTGCAATTTGTTTGGTGTTGCTTTGTCAGATTGCTAGAAGGCATTACACATCTTGGCAACTCTGGTGGCGTTGTGTGGCACTATTAGTCTTACTTGACCCTATGGCAGTACTTTCTGATAGTTTTTGGTTGTCTATTCTTGCCGTAGCCAGTTTGATTGCTTGGTATCAGTTTTTCCCAATGGAGAAATATTTACCTGCTAAGTGGCAAGCAAAAGGCAATGGTAAATTTTCAATAAAATCTATCCGCTTTATCTGTGGGTTATTGCATTTACAGTTTGGTATCTGGCTCATCTTTTCCCCAGTGCAACTCTATTTTTTTGATGGCGTGGCTACCTTTGGTTTATTGGCGAATGTAGTTATAGTGCCACTATATAGTATGGTATTAGTGCCTCTAATTTTAGTGAGTTTGATAACGGATAATCTTTTTTACACTTGGCAAATCGCAGATTGGTTAGCCAACTGGAGTATTATTGTACTTGAACCTTTAACCACTTGGGTTGATCTGAATTATCAACAACAGTGGCAGTTGTTAAGTCTAAATCTCTTTATATTGACGTTACTTTATGTGTGGCAACTTAGGCAAAAATGGCAAAAAAAGTGGTGGATCGCACCGCTTATCGCACTCTCTTTCTATACTGTAAAGATTATTCCTCACTTTTGGGGAAGGGGATCACAAATCGAATGGCTTAATTTCGATATTGGGCAAGGGTTGGCAATGGCATTGGTTTATTGGGAAGATAATCAGAAAAAGGCAATTCTCTACGATACAGGAGCAAGTTGGCGGGGTGGATCAATGGCTCAACTTGAAATTATTCCTTATCTAAAACGAGAAGGGATTGATGTTAAAGCTATTTTTATTAGTCACGATGATAATGATCACGCAGGTGGTGTGGGAGATGTATTATCGGCTTTTCCACAAGCAGATTTTATTTCTCCAAGCAATAAACGTTACAACGAAACGGTATCTACCCCTTGTGTTAAAGGACAAGAGTGGTACTTTGGAAAAATCCAGTTAAAGGCACTTTATCCAATCCAGCGAGTTGAACGAGCTAAGAATGCGGATTCTTGTGTAATTTTGGTTACGTTAGGGGAGTATAAGCTACTTTTTACAGGGGATAGTGGTGTTCAGCAAGAGCGACAATTTGTTCATCAAGTGGGGCATATTGATTTTCTACAAGTTGGGCATCACGGCAGTAATACAAGTACTAGCCAAACATTATTAGCCAATACCCAACCAAAGTTTGCCATTATTTCAGCCGGAAGATGGAACCCTTGGCGGTTACCTAATTTGCAGGTTGAAAAACGTTTAGCCAATTATGGTGTAACAAGTTTAAATACTGCTCAAGTTGGAATGGTTAAAGTGAGTTTTGATGAACGGGGTTATAAAATCAATACTGCAAGAGCAGAATGGAACCCTTGGTATCAAGCCTATTTCGGCAATTAAAAAGGCAATGCGTTTGCATTGCCACAGATTATTGACAAAGTCCTTTTTCATTCGGACGCCAGCGTGGCGTC
>NZ_LEKM01000017.1 GCF_009761375.1 Ursidibacter arcticus
GCAATGCGTTTGCATTGCCATTATTGGATATCTTTTAGTTATGCTCGAACAGCCACAGGAATTTGTGGTTTTGTAACCCCAGCCATTTCACTTAATTCGTCCATTTTATTGATGGTAATATATTTACCTTGTACGGTAATCATTCCGCTTTTCTGAAAACGACCAAGCAAACGGCTAATTGTTTCAATGGTTAAACCAAGATAATTTCCAATATCGCCACGAGTCATTG
>NZ_LEKM01000018.1 GCF_009761375.1 Ursidibacter arcticus
AGCTGGGTTACTACCTGTTCCGCTGCCGCCTTTACCACCTTTACCGCCTAAAGTTGCAGCAACTAATCCAGCGGTTGCTAATCCACCTAATAGTGCTAACCAGTTAAATGGTAAATACGCTGCTACAAGAGCTTTGCCGCCAAGAACTTCCGCAGCAAGTACGTTCTCTTTTAAGAGAGGAATGTTATTCGCTTCAATACCACTTTCAGCAATGTAGCTATAAAGTTGTCCATCTTCCCCTAATCCAATAACAGGACTTAACTCTTCAGATGAATAATAATCTTTGATAATCAGATCTGCAGGTTGATTCTCTTCAAATGCAATGTGAAGGTCGTTGCCTTTTCTTTCGGCAAAAATTCTTTCTGGACCGGCATTGGTGTCTTGATTAACAAGCTCATAGCTTACTTTTTCTTTAGGTTGCTGAATGGTAACAACATCATTTCCTTTTACAGGAATGTTGATGCTATCAACCGCCCCTGATTTTGAATGTATTTTTAATATAATATTCATAAATTTTCCTATTGGTTAGTGAAACTTAATGATGTGCAAGAGGTGCTGTAAAAAGCAATAGGTTATACCTACCCTTATCAGAAGTTTGTTTAGTAGATGAAGGACTATGAATGATAGGTTTTAGCGAGTATGGCAATGAATTGAATTATAATTAATCTTATGGAAATCATAGATGATTGGTACAGGCATATTAAGCATTTTATAAGAGGAGAAAATTATGATCTTAGCATTTGAAAAACATTTACATAACTCAAACTTAGCTCAAAATACCATTTTGGCATATATGTTTTCTATACGACAATTTACTCAAAAGTATGAGTCTGTAAATAAAAATAACTTGCAAAAATATAAATTATTTCTAATTGAAAAATACAAACCTCAAACAATAAACTTGAGAATTAGAGCAATAAATTTCTATTTAGAGTTTATTAAGAAAGAAAAATTAAAATTATCATTTGTTAAAGTGCAACAAAAAACATTTTTAGAAAATATAATTAGTGAAGCTGATTATAATTATTTTAAAAAATGTCTAAAAAAAGACAATGAATTATATTGGTATTTTGTTATTCGATTTTTAGCTGCTACTGGAGCTAGAGTTAGTGAACTAATCCAAATAAAATGCGAGCATGTTAAAATTGGCTATATAGACTTGTATTCAAAAGGTGGAAAGCTAAGAAGAATATACATACCTCAAGCACTACAAAAAGAAGCATTATTATGGCTAGAAAAAAATAACCAATCCTACGGGTTTATTTTTATCAACAAATATGGAGATAGAATGACTACAAGAGGCATAGCTACAAAATTAAAAATTTTTGCGAAGAAATACAAAATTGATCCTAAGGTTGTATATCCACATTCATTTAGGCATAGATTTGCAAAGAGTTTTTTAGAACGTTGTAATGATATTAGTTTTTTAGCTGATTTAATGGGACATGAAAGTATTGAAACCACTAGAGTTTATCTCAGAAAAACAGCAACTGAGCAAAAAGAAATTATAAACAATATAATTGACTGGTAAATTATATTTATTTTCCTTTTTCTGAAATTAATATAAGGGTAGTTATACACAGATATAAAATAATTATTTACTCCTAACATATAAGTAATTCCTACTAAATTAGTAAACTTAAATTAGTTTTGTTTAAATTATATCTAAAATGATAATTTTATGTTATAATGGGGAAGTGCATAAGGGTAGTTATAAGAATAACGAAACACAATCAATTGATGTACAAGCCTACATAAATGACAAAACGGTACTGATGTTAGCGTATAATAGAGAACGGTAAGAGGTAAAAATAAAAGTAGAATGGATTTATGATGATTTTTTAGAGTCAGCCTAATCTTCCATAGTTCATAACACCTAAAAATAAGCGGTCAGTTTCCTATAAAATTTTGCAAAAAATCATAGAAAACCGACCGCTTAATGCTACTTAATAATCAATAGTTTACTCGCATCACTCATCATATCTGCAACTTTGGCTTGTTCTGCTAGTTGAGTTTCGCTCATTGGTTCGATTTTCCAAATGTCTTTGGCGTAATCAAGCACCGAGCGATCTGATGAGAAGTATCCCATATTGGCAATATTGATCATCGCAGAACGTGTCCACGCTTTTTTGTTAGCGAAGTATTCAGCTACTTTTTCTTGTGTATCCACATAGCTACGGAAATCTGCACAGGCTTGATAATAGTCGCCTGAGTTAAGAATTAAATCTTGGTAGCGATATGGATCTTCTGGTGAGAATTTGCCATTTAGAATTTGTGAGATTGCTTCATTCAACTCTGCATCTTGTTCATAATAGCGATAGGGTGAGTAGCCATTACGGCGTAATGCTTCCACTTGCTCTACGGTGTTGCCGAAAATGAAGATATTTTCTCTACCGACACGATCTAAAATTTCTACGTTCGCTCCATCTAAAGTACCAATTGTTAATGCACCATTTAAAGCAAATTTCATATTCGATGTGCCAGATGCTTCTGTACCTGCTAATGATATTTGTTCAGAGAGATCTGCCGCAGGAATAATAAGTTGGGCAAGGCTTACACTGTAATTCGGAATAAAGACAACTTTAATTAAATCGTGAATACGGTCATCATTATTGATAACTTTAGCAACATCATTGATTAAACGAATAACTTTTTTCGCTGCATAGTAGGCACTTGCTGCTTTACCCGCAAAAATAAATACTCGAGGTTGCCAATTTGCCGTAGGATTTTTCAAAATACGGTTGTAGTGAGCAATAATATGTAAAACGTTGAGTTGCTGACGTTTATATTTATGAATACGCTTAATTTGTACATCAAAAATAGCTTCAGGATTGAGTTTAATGCCTTGTGTTTCTTCAATATAAGCGGCAAGTTTGCGTTTATTTTCTACCTTAACGGCTGCAATCTCTGCTTGCACATCGGTATTATCAACAAACTCATTGAATTTGTTTAATTCCATTAAATCAGTACGCCATTTACGCCCAATGTATTTATCTAGGATTGAGGCAAGCCCTGGGTTAGCAATTTGGATCCAGCGGCGAGGTGTTACGCCATTAGTGACATTGGTAAAACGATTTGGATAGATTTTTGCAAAGTCAGCAAAAATGGATTCAACCATTAAATCAGAATGGATTTTGGCAACGCCATTGACTTTACTTGATGCAATCACAGCTAACCAAGCCATACGAATACGGCGGTCACCGTGTTCATCAATAATTGAAACTCTACGAATTAATTCTTCATCATTCGGGAATTTTTCTCTGACTTCTTGTAAAAAGTGGCTATTGATGTCAAAAATAATTTGTAAGTGGCGAGGTAAAATTCGAGCCACCATTTCAACAGGCCAAGTTTCAAGTGCTTCGCTCATTAGTGTGTGGTTGGTGTAGAAGAACGTTTTGCGTGTAGTATTCCACGCTTGTTCCCAACTATAACCTTTTTCATCAATCAAAATTCTCATTAACTCAGGAATAGCAAGCGTTGGGTGAGTATCATTTAAGTGAATTGCCACTTTTTCTGCGAGGTTAATGCAAGAGCCAGATTCAATTTCGTGGCGGCGAATAATATCTTGGATAGATGCGGAACAAAGGAAATATTCTTGGCGTAAACGCAATTCACGCCCATTATAGGTTGAGTCGTCAGGGTAGAGTACACGCGAAACATTTTCAGAACTATTTTGTTGGCTCATTGCAGCAAAATAATCCCCACGATTAAAATCAGCTAAGCCGAATACTTTATCTCCTGCGTGAGCTGACCATAAACGTAGGCTATTCGTGGCGGTTGTTTCAAAACCTGGGATTAGTTGATCGTGAGCTTGAGCTATGATTTCTTCTTCTGCTTGCCAGTGAACTTTTTTTCCTTCTAACCAAGTGCGACCGCCAAAGCGGACAGGAAAACGCTTACTTGAGCGAACATAAGGCCAAGCAAATTCTTTATCTAGCCAGTAATCTGGTAATTCAACTTGTTCGCCATTTTTGATTTCTTGGCGGAACATTCCATATTCATAACGAATACCATATCCAATAGCAGGGATTTTCATTGCCGCCAAACTATCCATATAGCACGCAGCTAAGCGTCCTAACCCCCCATTACCTAAACCAGGGTCGCCTTCTTCGTTAATAATATCTTCTAGATTCTGACCTAGTTCATCTAATGCAGCACGAATTAACTCATAAACACCTTCAGAAATCATTGCATTACTGAAGGTTCTTCCCATTAAAAACTCCATTGAGAGATAGTAAACTCGGCGACTAGTATTAGCGGCTTGACTACGGCGTGTTTGTAGCCACGCTTCCGTAGAAAGATCTCGTACAACGCGTAATGATGCATTAAGCCAGTTGCGTTTACTTGCTTCACGAGGTTCAACACCTAAAGCAAAGACTAATTTATGCAAAATGGCATTTTTCACATTTTGAATATTTTCAGGACTAAGATGTGTATCTGGCTGATAACTGCCCATTTATAACTCCTAATATGACGAATTTATAGTTCAAAAACGTATATATTTTACAATAACTTGAGTAAAATTGCTGTATATTCAGTATAGATAAAATATATTTTTGCAAAATGTGATCGGTCAGTGAAATATGAAAAATTGCTGATAAAAACTATTGGTTTTTTCTTATTTTTTGATTAAAATTGCACTTCGGCTCTTGCCGTAAACTTTTAGGGAATAGCTGGGTCGCCTGCTATTTTTTTATCAACGGAACAATAATGTTCCATTTTTTATGAGAATTTAATAATGTCATTTACATTTGAAGCTGAAGTTCGTTTAGCGCAAGGTAAGGGTGCGAGCCGCCGCCTGCGTCACAATGGTCAAGTTCCTGCAATCATCTACGGTGGTAATGCAGAACCTGTATCAATCGTTTTAGACCACGAAAAAGTAAACAATGCACAAGTACAAGATGCATTCTACAACGAAGTGTTAACTATCGTTGTTGGTGGTAAAGAAGAGAAAGTTAAAGTACAAGCTATCCAACGTCACCCAACTAAACCAAAATTAGTTCACTTAGACTTTAAACGTGCTTAATCCTTGATTTACAAGGGTTAGCGCTGTTTTTATTCCGAAAATATTAGCTGTTTTAGCGGAAGCAAATAAATAGGTTAAAAGGTAGTTTCGGAAATTTTCTTAGTTAAAAAAGAGCTTTTTGCTTGATGCGAGAAGCTCTTTTCTTTTTGGGTGTAATGGACAAAATGGTTGCTGATTTACCCATTACACGTTCAAGTGGACAAAGTGGTTGCTAATATAGTCAATTAACGCAAGTATATGGCTAAGTGCTTGCCAGTTAAAAAGTAAGCTTAACCAAAGCAGTGGGAGTAAGATAGGCTGAAAATTAAGCCCAATAATACGAAAACAGAAATATTCTTTGTAGCATAGCCCTGCTATAACAGTAAATACCGCACCGAGGGCGACTTCCGAAAACCCGAAAATTTGGCAGAGTAGCCCTAGCCATATCACAAATTGAAAGGCTAGGCGGATAGATTTTAAGTATAAATGGAGCGATGATGCGAGCATCGTTCCTGCAACTAGTAAGCCGTATTGTGCTATTTCAGGATAAAACGGTATTAAGCCAATCATCATTGTGGCAACACAAAAGCCTAAACGGTAAAGGATTACTGTTAGGTAATCCCAAAAATCCATTGGTGATCGAATATGTGGATCTGCCATATTATAACCCTGCCAAATTGACTAAATCTTGCTCAGTTAGGATTTTCACACCGAGTTCCTGTGCTTTCGCTAATTTTGAGCCTGCTTTTTCACCTGCAATGAGGTAATCCGTTTTACTTGAAACACTTCCCGATACTTTACAGCCTAAATTTTGTAAAATTTCTTTTGCTTGATCTCGAGTTAATTGTGTCAATGTGCCTGTTAATACGACAGTTTTGTCTTTTAACGGATTATCTGCAACTTCTTGTTGAACCACATCTTGCCAGTTCACACCTTGTGCAATCAAATCATCTACGACACTGACATTATGCGGTTCTTGCCAGAATTGATAAAGGCGATTAGCCACGACTTCACCGACATCTTGAACTTCTCGTAGCTGTTCTAAATTAGCGTTGCGAATAGCGGTAAGATTACCAAAATGTTTTGCAAGATTCTGTGCTGTTGATTCACCGACATCACGAATTCCTAAAGCAAATAGAAAGCGTGCAAGGGTAGTATTTTTTGCTTTTTCAATACTGGTTAAAGCATTGTAAGCAGATTTTTCACCCATCCGTTCTAAACGCATTAAGGTAATCTGATCCAGTTTGAAAAGATCAGCAGGGGTGTGAATCAGCTCACGTTCCATTAGTTGCTCGATCAGTTTTTCGCCTACACCATCAATATCCATCGCTTTACGAGACACAAAGTGCTTTAAGGCTTCTTTGCGTTGAGCACCACAGAATAACCCACCAGTACAACGAGCAACAGCTTCGCCATCAACACGCACAACGGCAGATTGACAGACAGGACAAGCGGTCGGAAACTCAATTTTTTTTGCAGATTCAGGACGGCGATCAGCGACAACGCCAATAATTTGCGGAATGACATCGCCTGCTCGGCGAATGATGACGGTATCGCCAATCGCAATGCCAAGTCGCTCAATTTCATCACCGTTATGTAAAGTTGCATTACTTACTGTTACCCCTGCAACAAAAACAGGTTCTAATTTTGCCACAGGCGTAATTGCTCCTGTTCTGCCCACTTGAAATTCCACATCTTTTAAAATAGTCATCTCTTCTTGAGCAGGGAATTTATACGCAATTGCCCAACGAGGTGCTTTTGAGATAAAACCAAGTTGTTCTTGTAGGTCAATATCGTTTACTTTTAAGACTGTTCCATCAATATCATAGCCAAGCGAGCTACGTTTTTGTTGGATATGTTGATAGAACGCCAGTAGCTGTTCACGTCCTTGAGCTAATTTAATTTCGCCATTAACGGGAATACCAAGGCTTTTCAACCATTGCAAGCGTTCAAAGTGGCTCGTTGGTAGTTGGTCATCACTTTCATAAACACCGATGCTATACGCATTAAGCACAAGAGGGCGTTGGCTAGTAATTTTGGGGTCAAGCTGACGTAGCGAGCCTGCTGCTGCATTGCGTGGGTTAGCGAAGGTTTTTTCCCCCTTAGCCAATGCACGTTCATTTAATTGCTCAAAGCCTTGCTGTGGCATAAAAACTTCACCCCGTACTTCCAAACGTGCTGGCGGATTTGCCGTATTTAGTTTTAAAGGCACATTGCGGATAGTTCGAATATTGGCAGTAATATCTTCACCAGTATTTCCATCTCCCCTTGTTGCAGCTTGGGTTAAAATACCATCTACATAGAGAATACTGACTGCTAAACCGTCAAGTTTAGGTTCACAACAGAATTCAAGCTGTTGGCTTTTGACAGGAATACGATCTTCAATTCGGCGTAAGAAACCATCAAGATCGTCATCACTGAATGCGTTATCTAAAGAGAGCATCGGGATCTCGTGGGTGATCTGTGCAAAGCCATCAAGTGGTTTTGCTCCTACTCGTTGCGTTGGCGAGTCTGTGGTAATTAAATCAGGATATTGCCATTCTAAATTTTTTAGCTCATTCATTAAGCGGTCATATTCTGCATCGGGAACAAGCGGATTATCTAAAACGTGATAGTGATATTCGTATTGGCGTAATGTTTCTTTAAGTTGATCTAATTGTTGCTTGATTTGTGTTGTCATAGGTAAATTTCTTGATAAAAAAGACCGCTTACAAGCGGTCATATTTCGGACAAAAATTGCAATTATTTTGCTACTTTTAATAAATATTGTTCGCGTGAACGATCGTCAAAAATTTCTCGTTCTTCATTTAATACAAAGCCATTCACAGATTGAGCGAAACTTTCAACGGTACGGATCATCAAGCGTAGATTAACCAAATCATTTCCTGCTGACGGTAGGTGCATAAAGAAAACTAGCCCTACGGTACTAAATTGATCCATCTTCGCCAAATCAAAAACACCTGGTTGCATCATATTCGCCACACTAAATAGCACAGGGCTTGCACTGTTATCTAAATGGCGGTGGAAAATCTGATACTCGCCATATTGGAAACCTAAGGCATCAAGTTGTTGAGCAATCACATCGCCACGGAATTGCTGACCCTCAGCAGCAACCACATAAAGGGTAATAATTTGTGGTTGTGTCGTAGCAGGAACAGGCTCTTCTAATTGCACAGCCTGTGTATGTTCAGTGCTGTTAATTTGAATACTGACTGGACGATCTTCTTGCGGTAAGGTTTGTGCAAAAGTAGGTTGCTCTACAGCAACTTGTTCGTTAGGTTGATTTGGCAAGCTGATTTTTATCTCTTTCACTTCTTGCTGAATTTGTTCAAAATCGCTTTGAGTGGGTGCAACTGAATTTCCCTGTAAATGAGGATCAATGCTCGTGGACTGTAATGTCGGTGGAATTTCACTTTGAATCGTATTGTTGATTGGGTTTGATGGCGGACGAGTAGAAAACGTATTCGAGAAAATACGTGATTTCTCACGGCGTGCAGACCATAAGCTGTATCCAACTAAGATTGCTATTAACAACCCAGCTAAAATAAAGAAAAGAATAGACGTTTCCATAGAGTCCTCTTAGTAAAAAAATAAGTGAAATTAGCATTTCACTCTTTACGAAAACAGAGTGCATAGCTTACCATATTTCTTTTCAAAAATTGAGAAATTAAGTGAGGTAATGATGTCTTCTCCGTTTACATCGCCAGAAAGCCAAGCAGGTGAAGGTTTTCACTATTTTATTTATGGTTGGCGACTATTGCTACAACGTCAGCTAATGCCTTTTGTGGTATTACCCGTCATTATTAACACTATTTTAATGATCGGCTTAATTTGGCTATTTTTCGCAAATATTGGTGGACTACTCGATGCAATGTTACCTTCTTGGCTAGAGTGGCTCAGTTTTATTTTAATTCCAATGATTTTTTTGATGATTCTCGTACTGTTTTATTTTGCTTTTACTACATTGGCAAACTTTATTGCAGCCCCTTTTAATGCACTATTAGCAGAAAAAGTAGAACAACAACTTACAGGTGAAAAGCTAACGGAAATGAGTATGGCAGAATTGTTGAAAGATGTGCCAAGAATGCTAAAACGAGAATGGCAAAAAATGTGGTATAGCATTCCACGTTTACTTGCCTTGTTTTTACTTGGATTCGTGCCTGTGCTTGGGCAAACGATTGTGCCTGTACTCACTTTTATGTTTGGTGCGTGGTTATTAGCGATTCAATATTGTGATTATCCGTTTGATAATCACAAAATTAGTTTTGCTCGTATGCGAAATGCACTTGGGCAACGCCGTATAATGAATTTTACTTTTGGCTCATTAGTCAGTTTATTTATGATGGTACCATTTTTAAATTTAGTCGCAATGCCTGTGGCGGTTTGTGGAGCATCGGCAATGTGGGTTAAAGAGTATCGTAATTTCTTATTAGGTAAAACATCAGGTGAGTTTGATAATGCTGATTTTTCGAATAAACCACAAAGCACCGCAGTGAGCACCGAAACTCGCAATGGTAATATCACAAAACCGTAATAAGCGGTGAGATAAGTAAATTTTTTTACAAGAGGAAATAAAAATGAAAGTACAACTAAAAGGGGTAATGCTCGCTTTAGGGCTAGGCTTGTTGGCAAATACAAGCGTTCAAGCCAGTGATGATTTAATTCGATTAGGCTCGGTTTCTACAAAGTGGAATGCATTAGGCAAAAATGATCGTATTGAAGTTGTTGGGTTTCAGGATAAAGATCTAAATGTTACTTGCTATCTTTCTTACGCTGAAAAAGGCGGATTAAAGGAAGTTGTTGGTTTAGAAGAAGATACATCCGATGGCTCTATTCACTGTGTACAAACAGGTAATATTTCAGATGACGATTTGAATAAAGCGGCGAAGAAAGGGCAGAAAGAACAGGTATTTAAACGTAAAACATCTTTGCTCTTTAAATCAATGCAAGTTGTCCGCTTTATTGATTTTGAAAATAAAGCGGTAGTTTATCTTAACTATTCTGATCGAGTCATTGAAGGCTCTCCGAAAAATTCTATTTCGGTGGTGAAAGTTAGTAGCAGTTATTAGGGTGTAGCTAATTGGTTTTAATGATTTCAACTTTTTGGTTATTTTTGGTTGTGATGGTAATTGACTTAGGTGGAGACTTTTTACGGTGTAATATGGCTACAATATTACCTAATTTAGCAATATCTTCAAAATTACCATCAATCTGATAATCTTCAACGTTGATATTAGGTTTGATCTTCTACAAATAAAATACGGTTAGCTTTTTTAGAGCTAACCGTATTTTATTTTTTAGAGGATATAAAAAGTTGTTTTATTTTTTATCTGCATCTTTCCACTCAGCAGCTTTATCTTGGATAGCTTTACCTAGTGAATCTAAAGTACCAGCTACAGAAGCTTTCGCTTGATCGACTTTTTCACCAACTGAATCAGCAAATGATGCGACGCTCTCTTTTACTTGTTCAAACTTACTGTTACAGTCATTTTTAGCCTCTTCCGTTAATTCAGCTACTTTAGCTTTAGCTTCGTTATATTTATCTGTTGCATCGCCTTCCACTTCTTCGACTGCATTCTTGACTTCATCAAATTTAGTTTCCGCAGAATCTTTCAAATCTTTAGCTTTGTCTTTAGCTTCTTCTACTTTATCAGCAGCATCATCTTTCAGATCTTCAGCTTTGTCTTTAGCATCTTCTACTTTATCAGCTGCATCGTCTTTTAACTCTTCAGCTTTGTCTTTTACATCATCAAATTTATCAACGACGGCATCTTTGGCTTCGGAAACTTTATCTTTTGCATCTTCTGCTAGTTCTTTACCTTTTTCAATAGACTCGTCTAATGCTTTTTTGGCTTTATCTAGTTGTTTACTTGCACTATCTAAAACATCGGATAGAAATTCTTTCATAAGATCTCCTTACTAACTTATTGAAATTTAAAGATTTAAAGATTACGATTATCCATCGCTTTTTCAGGGTACAGGCAAAAAATATAAATGTCTAGCCTAATTTGTAAAAAATATGTTAAAACTTATAACTTTAAGTTATTTCACTACTTATTAAATTTATAGAGTTATTAAATAGAATGACAAGAATAGATAATTACGAACAGCGTTTTGGTGGTATTGGCAGACTTTATACGCCAGCAGGATTAGCTCGCTTACAACAAGCACATATCTGTGTTATCGGTATTGGAGGCGTTGGCTCTTGGGCGGTGGAAGCCCTTGCTCGCTCAGGTATCGGTAAGCTAACTCTAATTGATATGGACGACATTTGCGTAACCAATATCAATCGTCAAATTCACGCAATGTCTGGTGAAATTGGTAAGCTAAAAACAGAAGTAATGAGAGAAAGGGTTTTAAAAATCAATCCTGAATGTGAAGTGCATATCATTGATGATTTTATTACCCTTGATAATCTTACTGAATATCTTAATCAAGGCTATGACTATGTGATTGATGCCATTGATAGCGTGCGTGTTAAAGCAGGCATTATTGCTTATTGTAAACGTCATAAAATCAAACTTATTACTACTGGCGGAGCAGGTGGGCAAACTGATCCTACGCAAATTCAAATTAGCGATTTGAGTAAAACTATTCAAGATCCATTAGCGTCAAAAGTCCGTAGTTTGTTACGCAAAGAATACCATTTTAGCCAAAATCCAAAACGTAAATTTGGGATTGATTGTGTTTTCTCAACACAACCATTGATTTTCCCCAAAATGCAAGAAGGCTGTGAAATATCGGCAACAATGAATTGTGCCAATGGATTTGGAGCAGCAACAATGGTAACAGCAACATTTGGTTTTTTTGCAGTTTCTCGTGTGATTGAAAAATTATTGAAAGATCTCTCCGCTTAATTAGCGTAAACGTTTGCATTTCAACCTTGATAAAATTATACTACCCGCCTAGTGCCAATAAGGAACTAGAAATGCAATACAACCAAATTCAAATGACAACCAAATTCACATCGCTAAACCTAAAAACATATCAAGGTTTAGCGGTTTTTCTATTACCTATATTTAAGATCTCTACATTGTAGAGATCTTTTTTTTGCCTAAAATTTATAAATCGTTATACATTAAGGATACAGAAAGAATGAGCCAATTAATTCGTACGCTAAAAAGCCATATTCGTGATGAAGTTATCAAAAAAGGTGGCTGGGTAAATTCCCACGCTCACGCTGATCGTGCTTTTACAATGACGCCTGAGAAAATCAAAATCTATCAGGAAGCAAATTTACAGCAAAAATGGGATTTAGTTGATGAAGTAAAACGTCAATCTAGCGTTGAAGATTACTACCGCCGTTTTAGTCAAGCTATTGAACTGATGATTTCTCAAGGGGTAACGGCATTCGGAACTTTCGTGGATATTGACCAAGTCTGTGAAGATAGAGCGATCATTGCAGCGCATAAAGCTCGTGAAGTATATAAAAATGATATTGTTTTAAAATTTGCAAACCAAACCTTAAAAGGCGTAATTGAGCCTAATGCTCGTAAGTGGTTTGATATTGGCTCTGAAATGGTAGATATGATTGGTGGCTTGCCTTATCGTGATGAGTTAGATTACGGTAAAGGTTTGGAAGCAATGGATATTCTAATGGAAACAGCAAAATCACAAGGTAAGATGTTGCACGTCCACGTTGATCAGTTTAATACCCCAAAAGAAAAAGAGACCGAACAGTTATGTGATAAGTCAGTAGAACACGGAATGCAAGGACGTGTTGTGGCTATTCACGGTATCTCTATTGGTGCTCACCCGAGAGAATATCGCCAAATGCTGTATAAAAAAATGAAAGCCTGTGAAATGATGGTTATCGCTTGCCCTATGGCGTGGATTGATAGCCCACGCAAAGACGAAGTGTTGCCTTTCCATAATGCTCTAACGCCTGCTGATGAAATGATCCCTGAAGGCATTACCGTTGCAGTTGGTACAGATAACATCTGCGATTATATGGTTCCTTTATGCGAAGGCGATATGTGGCAAGAATTGAGCTTATTATCTGCAGGTTGCCGCTTTACCAATTTAGACGAGATGGCAAATATCGCAAGTATTAACGGACGAAAGGTATTGGGACTTCTGTAAGTTTCAAATACTCACAGTATCATTTAGAAATAAGCGGTGTGATTTAGTAGAAATTTTGCAAAATTATTTGAAAATCTCACCGCTTGTTTTTTTGCCACAAAACTATATTTGTGATAGTAAATACTGATAATATTTCCAATCAAAATACTGCCCCGGATCAATTTTTCGTTCTGGGGCAATATCACAATGTCCTACAATCCTTTCAGGCGTAATTTTAGGGTATGTTTGCATAATAACTTGGGTAAGTTGTGCTAATGTTTGGTATTGTGCTTGAGTAAATGGTTGATTATTGCTCCCTTCTAACTCTATACCAATAGAAAATTGATTGCATTTTTCTCTCCCATCAAAACAAGATACACCTGCGTGCCAAGCCATATCATTAAAATTAACATATTGTGTGATCTTTCCTTGGCGATTGATTAAACAGTGAGCAGATACCTTTAAGTCTTTAATTTCTTCAAAATAAGGGTGCTCTGTTGGATCCAGTTTCCCTTGAAAAAAGCGATCAATAAAATCCCCACCAAATTCATCAGGGGGTAAACTAATGTAGTGAATAACAAGGAGTGAAATATCGTCATTAAATGGACGTGGATCGAAATGGGGGGAAATTACCTGTTTTTGCTCAAGTAACCAGCCATTCTCAATATTTAAAATGTTCATAAGCTATAACAGAAATAGTTTAATAGTCGGAAATACGTTAAAATAAGACCTATTTTACAAGAAAGAGAATAAAAATGCTTAGTTATCGTCACAGTTTCCACGCAGGTAATCACGCTGATGTGTTAAAACATATTGTTTTAACCTTAATTTTGGACGCACTTAAACAAAAAGAGAAAGGGTTCTTTTATTTAGATACTCATTCTGGCACAGGACGTTATAGTTTAATGAGTGCCGAAGCAGAAAAAACAGGCGAATATGTCGAAGGTATCGCTCGTTTATGGGAGCGTGATGATTTACCTGAAGAAGTTGCCCTGTATCTCAATGAGATTAAGAAGATCAATAAAGATAAATTACGCTTTTATACTGGCTCGCCATTATTGGCGGTACAACAACTCCGCCCACAAGATCGTGCATTACTCACTGAGCTACACCCAAATGATTTTCCGTTACTTCGCAATGAATTTGCGAAAAATCGCAATGTCGTGACTAAGCGAGAAAATGGTTTTCAACAGCTAAAATCTGCTTTACCTCCGAAAGAAAAACGCGGACTTGTACTTATCGATCCGCCTTATGAATTAAAAGAAGATTATGAATTGGTAGTAAAAGCGATTATTGAAGGCTATAAGCGTTTTGCTACTGGTGTATATGCAATTTGGTATCCCGTAGTGCTACGCCAGCATACTAAACGTATTGTACGCGGTTTGGAAGCAACGGGTATTCGCAAGATTTTACAAATTGAACTTGCTGTCCGCCCCGATTCAGATCAACGAGGAATGACTGCAAGTGGAATGATTGTCATCAACCCGCCTTGGCAATTAGAAAGCCAGATGAAAAGAATTCTTCCTTACTTGACTGATGTTCTTGTACCTGAAGGAACAGGTTCTTGGTCGGTAGATTGGATTACCCCAGAATAACAAGCGGTGAGATTTATTCGATTTTTTGCAAATCACAATAAACAAAGGATATAAAATGGAACAATACAAACACGACTTTATCGAATTTTGCCTAAGCCGTAACGTGCTTAAATTTGGTGAATTTACCTTAAAATCAGGCAGATTAAGCCCGTATTTTTTCAATGCAGGCTTATTTAACACAGGACGAGATCTCGCTAAATTAGGAGAGTTCTATGCCAAAGCAATTCAGACGAGTGGCATTGAATTTGATGTGTTATTCGGCCCAGCCTATAAAGGTATTCCAATTGCGACAACTGTCGCTGTTGCACTTGCAAACCAGTTTGATATTGATAAACCTTGTTGTTTTAACCGCAAAGAAGCGAAAGATCACGGTGAAGGTGGTAATTTAATTGGCAGTGGTCTATTCGGAAATATTTTATTAGTCGATGATGTGATTACCGCAGGCACTGCTATTCGTGAATCAATGGAAATTATCAATGCGAATAAAGCTAACCTAGCAGGTGTGCTGATTGCTCTAAACCGTAAAGAAAAAGGCAAAGGTGAACTCTCTGCAATTCAAGAAGTAGAGCGTGATTACCAATGTCGAGTATTCTCTATTATTGATTTTGATGATTTGGTGAAATATCTCGAAAAATCAGCACAATATGCCCCATTCTTACCTAAAATGATGGTATATCGTGAACAGTATGGAGTTTAAAGTTAAGTCCTTACTTCTCTTTCCAGTAACCTAACCATTCTTTTAGGGCGTGCATATTACTGTGTAATGCCCCTGATTGTGGCATAAAGTACATTATATTTAAGCCATAAGTCGCTGGAGTAATGCCTGCACCGACACTTGCGGGCAGTACTTCAAAGCCTGCACGTTCAAACAGTAACTTAGCTCGCATCATATGCCATTGATTCGTCACTAAAATAATTTTTTTGACATTGGCTTTTTCAAGAATTGCTTTGCTAAATAGTGCGTTTTCTTTTGTTGTTTTTGCTTTATCTTCAATCCACTCCGTTGGAATATCAAAAAACATTTTTAGCTCTTGTGCCATTACTGCCGCTTCTGATGTGCCATTCGGGCTGTTACCTGTAATGAGTAAAGGTAGTTGAGTTTGTTTTTGTAGATAAGCGGCATAGCGTACACGCTCTGCTGCAATTTGATTGGTGGCTAATTTAGCAAATAACTCTTTGCTATCACGCAGTCCTCCACCAAGTAATACAATAGCTTGTGCTGATTTATAATCGTCCAACGTTAAATTATCTTCAGTTACTAATGAGTCGTGTAATTTTTGTGATGTATAGGGAATGCTAAAAATATAAAGTATCGCAATACCTGAGAAGGTAGTGAGATAGCTAAGTTTCTTAAATTTAAAACGAGCTAAAATAAGTGAAAAAAGCCATAAAATAAGTACATTAAAAGGCGACAAAATCATTGTCGTGATAATTTTAGTTAGTTCAAACATTCTATATATGTCAAAGTAAGTAAATAACGCTTATTATTCATTATTCGATCAGGGCTGTCTATTGTTTACGGTGGGGTTTAAACTTAAAATACCGATAATGTTATTTTAAAAGCGGTTAGATTTATGAAAAAAATTGCAATTATTCCAGCAAGAGCAGGCTCAAAAGGAATTAAAGATAAAAATTTACAATTAGTAGGCGGAATTTCATTAGTAGGGCGTGCTGTTTTGGCAGCCAAAGAATCAGGAATGTTTGATGAAATTGTAGTTACATCAGATGGCGATAAAATTTTAGCAGAAGCGGAAAAATACGGAGCTAAGGCACTGCATCGTCCAGTTGAATTGGCTCAAAGTGATACTAAAACTATTGATGCTGTTCTTCATTGCTTAACAACATTAGGCCTTACCGAAGGGGTGGCAGCATTATTCCAGCCAACTAGTCCGCTCAGAACCGCTTTAGATGTACGCAATGCAATGGAATTATTCTTATCTGGGCACTGTAAATCGGTAGTATCAGCTTGTGAATGTGAACATCACCCTTATAAATCATTTTCACTTGATGATGAACAGGTTGTCCCTGTCCGTAAACTAGAAGATTTTGAAGCTCCACGTCAACAGTTGCCTAAAATGTATCGTGCGAATGGTGCAATTTATATCAATGATATAGCAAGTTTATTAGCCGAGCAGAATTTCTTTATTCCGCAAGTTAAATTTTATTTGATGCCGACTTATCGTTCTGTTGATATTGATGCAACACACGATTTGCAACTTGCAGAAAGTTTAATTGAGAAAGAAATTTAAATGAAAGCGATTAAAGATAGTGCTATTTATTTAGTAGGAGAATTGCTTTCAAGAGCAATTCCCTTTCTTTTATTACCTTATTTATCGCGTAAATTAGGTGTAGAAGGATTTGGAGAACTTTCTTATTATCAAACCTATATTGTTTTATTTTTTATCCTTGTTGGATTAAGTCAAGAAGGGGCTGTTACTCGTTATTTTTATGTATATGGTAAACGTAGCTTAGATCTGATTGTCTCTATCGGCTATATTTATACGTTAGTAAGCGGTGGGTTGATATTACTAGTTTGCTGGTTATTGCAATCAGAAATTATGGTATATGTTGCACTTTCAGCCATATTTCAATCTTTATTGGGAGTACAATTAAGTATTCGACAGTGTCAAAAACAAGCAATTCCTTATACGATAATTCAGTTCTTATCTAGTTCACTTTCAGTTATTTTTACTATTTTATTACTAGAATTCTTTGACAAAGAATTAGTAGAAAAACGTATTCTTGCTATTTTATTGGCAAATGTTGTTGTTTTTTTATTTGCTTATTTCATTTATAAAGGAAAAAGTAGAAAGAAAAAATTTCAACTTAACCAATATAAAACAGCATTGATGTATTTATTGGGCTTTGGATTGCCACTTATTTTGCATAACGCTAGTTTATTTTTAAAAGGGCAATTAGATCGCATATTTATCTTCCATCAATTTAGTGAAGCTGATTTAGGGCTTTACGCAATGGGGGCACAAATTGCTGCGATTTTAATGATTGTATTACAAGCGATAAATAAAGCCAGTATTCCTTATTTTTTTGATGGATTAAAACAGAAAAGAATTAGTTTATCTCAGGTTCATAAATGGGCGATGGGATCTTTTATTATCGTACCGTTACCTGCACTATTGATGTGGTTAATTCCAGAAAGTGTCGTTGTATGGTTACTTGGAAATCAATTTATTGGGACTAAATACTACATTATTCTATTTTTATTTTCAACGGCATTAGTCATTCCATATTTTATTTTGGTAAATTATCTATTCTATTATGGGAAGAATAATTTTATTTCTATTTGCTCTGTGATTTCAACATTAGCCTATATAGTGAGCTTAATTGGATTAACATTTACTAAAATTGAATATGTCCCTTATGCCAGTATCATTGGCTCGATAATTATTATTCCTGTATTATTTTTTATGACAAAAAGGGTAGAGAAACAACAATGAATTTAATTATTTGTTATACACCTTTGCAAGTGTTAATTGCAGAGAAAATTATAGAGTTATACCCTAATGAACGTTTTTATGGGGTTATGCTCTGTTCTGTTAAAAATAAAAAATTTGAGTATTACGCAGAACGGTTAAGTCTGAAATGTGAACAATTTTTTTCAATGCACCAACGTACTGAACGTTTTCATTTACTTAAACAGATTATTTCCCTGAAATGTAAGTTTGCTAATCTTAAATTTGATAAAGTTTTTGTTGCAAGTATCAATGATATTCAGATCCAATTTATATTAAGTTCTGTTAGGTTTAATGAGTTTTATACATTTGATGATGGTACAGCGAACATTGCACCATCAAGCGTATATTATACACCTGAACCCAACACTTTTATTCGCCGTTCTATCAATAGTTTGTTTCGTAATAAATATAGTGTTGAGAAATTAAAAGCATTATCGAAACAGCATTATACTATTTATCCTGACTTTCCGAATATTATTGAAAACACGACAGTAATTGATCTATTTAATGCTCAAAAAAGTAAAGATGAAAATCTAGAAAATGAACCTATTACTCATATTCTATTAGGGCAGCCAGTCTATTTGGAACACGATAAAAATATTAGATTGGCTGAAAAAGTAATAAAAGACTTTAATATCGAACTATATTTAGCCCATCCAAGAGAACAGTATAAATTAGATGATGTGAGTTATATTGATACACCATTGATTTTAGAGGATTATTTAGCCCAAGAATTTAGTCATAGACGTTGCCGTATTTATACTTATTTTAGTAGTGCTGTTCTTAATATAAAAAATCCAAATATAGAGGTTGTTGCTTTAAGAATTGATACCGAAAGACCTGATTTTATTGAATGTTATAAGTTATTAGATAAAGTCGGTATAAAAATTATTGATATTAGAGAGTAGTATGCAAAAATATTTAATTTCGTTAGATAAAGATATAAAACGTCGAGAATTATTTTTTTCTCAGGAGAATACACAAGATTTCCAAGTTTTCTCCGCATTTAATACAATGAATGATGAATTATCAGATTTATCATTACGTTTTGATTTAACTCGTTTTGAACAGCAATATAAGCGAAAGGTAACTAAGGGAGAGATTGGTTGTACATTAAGTCATTTAGGCGTATATCAATCTATTCTACAAAATAATGATATTCAAGAAGATGAATATTGCCTAATTTGTGAAGATGATGTGCTTTTTTGTGCTGATTTCCAGCAAGAGTTAAATAAGGTAATCTCAGTATCTCAAGCTGATATTATCTTAGTTGGGCAATCTAAGATTGCGGAGTTTAATGATTTTGAGTTGGAAATAAATTATCCAACCACATTAGAATTCTTGCAGAAAAAATTAGAAAATAGCCAATTTTCCGTGGTTTATCCTTATCAGAACTATTTTGCAGGAACGGTCGCCTATTTAATTAAAAAGTCTGCAGCGAGAAAAATTATCGCCCAGACTTCAGTACAGTTATTACCTTATTGGTTGGCAGATGATTTTATTTTATTTGGTGGATCTTTCAAATTAGATATTAAGCTAGTTCGTCCGTTGATGGCAATCGAAAATCCACAACTAATGAGTAATTTAGAAGCAATTCGTGGCTCTGTTGCTAATAACTTATTAAAGAAATCATTGAAATATCCATTAAAGAAATTATTGGCAATTAAACGAAATTTAGGAAAATAATAGATGTCAGCTCTTTTTAATCTATTCTATATTTATGATCCTTGGCTATTCCATTTTTTCAGAATGGCATTTTTTATAGGGATTATTTGTATAGTCATATTAGCTTATCAATATTATCAAGGTAAGCGAAGTATTGGTATTATATTACCCATAGATAGCTTGGCGGTTGTTTTTGGACTTGTCGTGTTAAGTATTATTCCTGCATTGGCACATCATACTAACGATTTTTCAGTTACACTAATGTATATTAAAGGTGCTGTGCTATTTATATTAGGCATTGCCTTATATAACCTTTTCTATTATTCACAACAGCAACAAAAAGTAATACACGATCTTAAAATTGGAATTGTTGTACAAGCGATTGTAGGTTTTTTAGCATTAGCAAGTATTCCATTTATGATTGATTTTGCATTATCAACTAATGCAGTATTTCCACGTTTTTATAATTCAGAGCAAGAGTACCGATTATATAATTTTACTTCATCAGGTTTCTTTCAATTAAGCTTATTTTATGTTGTTTTATTGCATTTCTTATTAGCTTATAATGATAAGTATAATAATATCAACTCAATATTTTTATTCTTATTGTTATTTATTGGTCTAATCTCAGGTAGAACTTTTTTAATGCTATCGTTAGTGAGTATTGCTCTTTATTTTAAATGGCGTTATATCCCAGCACTATTACTTTTTGGTGGAATATGTTTATTTTTAGTATTTAATTTTTCAGAACATAAATATGTTGCACACGCTTTAGAGCCACTAATCAATTTAGTTTATGGGAAAGGGGCTGTTAGTTCATCAACTGATACCTTAATGGAAAAACATCTATTTATTCCGCAATTAAAGCAAATTTTAATTGGGGACGGATACTATTTTGCTCCCAAAGGTGGCTATTATGGTGGTACTGACTCAGGCTTTTTACGTCAATTACTTTACGGTGGTATAGTCTATTTATTACTCTGTTTTTCAGTTACAGCTTATTTTGTCATTCGTATTGCTAAAAATTGGTTTAATGGCAGTTGGAAATTTATTCTTTCTATACTGTTATTATTAAGCATTTTACATATTAAAGCTGATACTTATGCTTTCCCAGGGATTATGATGTCTTTATTGATGTTTCTCTCTTTATTTGGGCAAGAGGGAAAACATAAAGTCTTACTTAAACAAATTCAAAAATAGGAAAATAATCAATGTTTAGTATTATTGTACCGTCTTATAATCGTAAAGATGAAATTCCATTATTATTAGAAAGTTTAATTCATCAAACGGTCTATAATTTTGAAGTTATCATTGTTGATGATTATTCGGCTCAACCCGTAGAAATTACAGAGTTTTATCCTTTCCCTGTTAATGTTATTCGTAATGCTAGAAATTTGGGGGCTGCGGAAAGTCGTAATGTTGGAGCTAAAAATGCTAAAAATCAATGGTTGCTCTTTTTAGATGATGATGATCGTTTTTTACCCCAAAAGTGTGAATTACTTGCTAATACAGTCAATCAAAATAATACGATCAATTTTATTTATCACCCTGCTGAATGTGTAATGGTTAATGAAGGCTTTTCTTATATTACTAAACCCTATGAAAATGTTATAGATATTACGCTTGATAATATTTTAAAAGCAAACAAAGTAGGTGGAATGCCAATGATTGCTATCACTAAGGAATTATTTAATAAAGTAGGTGGATTATCTACTGATTTATTATCTTTGGAAGATTATGACTTTATTTTAAAAGTCATTTCAGATGAAACATTCACTCCTAGATATATTTCATTACCACTAACTAAATGTACATTTCATACTAAAAGAAACAGTGTTTCTACTAATATAAGTAATACAGAAAAAGCAATTAGTATGATTAAAACAAAATATGTTAAAACTAAAGAGCAACAGCAGAATTTTGCTTTTAATCAGTTATATATGCTTTCTTACCCTTATATTATGAATTTATCTCGACAAGCAGCTAAATATTATTGGGAAATGTTTAAACAAAGTCATAGTTTTAAATATGTAGTGATTGCAATCATTACTTTAATTTCTCCTAAATTAGCAATCAATATGAAAAGGTTTGTGTAATGAAATTTTCTGTTTTAATGTCCTTATATATTAAGGAAAAGCCACAATATTTGGTCGAATGTTTAGAGAGTTTAATGGCTCAAACGCTCCCCGCTAACGAAATCGTGATTGTTTTAGATGGAGCAATTACCCCAGAGCTTGAACAGGTTTTGCAAAATTTTCAGCAAAAGCTACCGCTTGTTATTGTACCATTGGCTCAAAATCAAGGGTTGGGTAAAGCCTTAAATCACGGATTATTACATTGCCAATATGATTGGGTTTTTCGTATGGATACCGATGATATTTGTGTCCCCGAACGTTTTGCGAAACAAGTGGCTTTTATTGAACAAAATCCAGATACCATTATTGTGGGTGGGCAAATTGCAGAATTTGGACAACATATTCAGGATATTGTGAGTTACCGTAACGTTCCTACAACAACTGAAGATATTGTTAAGTTCACTAAAGTTCGTTGTCCCTTCAATCATATGACGGTGGCATATCAGAAAAATGCTGTTTTAGAATGTGGTGGTTATCAAGATCTACAAGAAGATTACTATTTGTGGATTAAGCTTGTCGCATTAGGTAAAAAAGTTGCGAATCTTAATGATGTTTTAGTTTATGCGAGAGTAGGGAATGGAATGGTTGGACGTCGTCGTGGCGTTGCTCAAGCAAAAGCAGAATGGCGTTTGTTTAAATTGAAACATCAGCTAGGTTTACAGAATGTCATTTCTGGTTTTATTACTTTTGTTTCACGAGCTTTACCAAGATTACTTCCTGTTTCGTTATTAAGCCAAATTTATAAATTGACTCGTAAGTAATAGAATGGCATTACAGTATAAGTAAAAAAGGTAGATTGTTTAAATCTACCTTTAATCTATTAACTATAACTTAGAGTTTATTCATCTTCAAAGCGTTTTGCTTTGTATTGAGGGTTCATTAAGTTTTCTACAGAAAGAATATCATCAAGTTGTTCTTCTGTGAGTAAGCCTCTTTCTAATACCACTTCACGTACGCTTCTACCTGTTGTTGCACAGATTTTACCTACAATATCGCCTTCGTGGTGGCCGATAAATGGATTTAAGTAAGTAACAATACCGATAGAGTTAAAGACATAGTTTTCGCAGATTTCTTTATTCACGGTAATGCCATCAATACATTTATCACGTAAGTTCACACAAGCATTTGCAAGAATATCAATAGATTCAAACATTGCTTGTCCGATTACTGGTTCCATTACATTGAGTTGTAATTGACCTGCTTCTGCGGCAAAGGTAACTGCAGTATCGTTACCAATAACTTTAAAGCAAACTTGGTTTACTACTTCTGGTACAACAGGGTTTACTTTTGCAGGCATAATGGATGAGCCTGCTTGTAGTTCTGGTAAGTTAATTTCATTTAAACCAGCACGTGGACCTGATGAAAGTAAACGTAGGTCATTACATACTTTAGAAAGTTTTACTGCGGTACGTTTTAATGCACCGTGTACCATTACATAAGCACCACAGTCAGATGTTGCTTCAATTAAGTTTTCTGATAGGACACAAGGTAATTGTGTTACTTCTGAAAGATATTTCACTGCTAATTCAGCATAACCTGCTGGTGTATTTAAACCAGTACCGATTGCTGTTGCCCCTAAGTTTACTTCTAATAGTAATTCAGCAGTGCGTTTTAGGTTTCTAACTTCTTCATCAAGTAATACTGAAAATGCTTTAAATTCTTGTCCAACAGTCATTGGAACTGCATCTTGTAATTGGGTACGTCCCATTTTTAATACATTAGCAAATTCATTTGCTTTGTTCTCAAAGCCTTGTTGTAAGTAAAGCACTTTTGCAATTAAGTGCATAATACTGTTATAAACAGCGATACGGAAACCAGTAGGGTAGGCATCATTAGTTGATTGACTTGCATTGACGTGATCCATTGGATTCACATATTGGTATTCACCTTTTTTATGACCTAAAATTTCAAGGGCTAAGTTAGCTACTACTTCATTGGTGTTCATATTAACTGAAGTGCCTGCCCCCCCTTGATAAACATCAGATGGGAACTGATCCATACAGCGACCATTCACTAAAATTTCATCACAAGCTTGTACGATTGCTTTTGCTACTTTTTTCGGAATTGCACCTAATTCACCATTAGCAAGGGCAGTAGCTTTTTTTACCATTACCATACCACGAACAAATTCTGGAACGTCCGAAATAACATTTTTAGAAATGTTAAAGTTTTCAACCGCTCTCAAGGTATGAATTCCCCAATAAACATCATTTGAAACTTCGCGTTCGCCTAATAAATCAACTTCAATACGTGTATTACTCATAATATGTTCCTCTAGTGATGTAACAATTTATGGCGTAATCATAGCGATTTTAGTAGCAAAAAAATGTGATCTAAATCATATTTTTAAAAAGGGTAGGGCGATATAAATTACCAATTCGGATTAGTTTTTTTTATTAAGGAAAGTGTATAAAAGAAAAAGTACCTAAAATTGATCTGATTCCAAAAGTGAGACTGATCTAATTCAAGGATTGAGTTCTATATTACGTGGTAATATAGCAGATAAATTTGAAATATAGTTAAGCGGAAAGCCATATAACAATTATTTCAAAATCGAACTACTATAATGTATAATCGCACGCTATCTTTGCAGAAATAGAGAGAATATGAATATCCGTTTAAATCTAATTTTACTATTGATTGTCGCTATTTTAGGCGGTTGGTATTTTAGCCAACAAGAGAGCAATAATGCTGATTTAGCACAATTAGTTAAGCGTGAAGGTTCGCCTGAATATGTTGGAAATAAAATGGAAACTACCGTTTACGACTTAAATGGAAAACCGCAATATTTTGCTGAAGCTCAAGAAATTAAACGCTATGAAAGCACAGAAAGAACAGAATTCTTCAAACCATTACTTGATTTATTTGATGTTGAAACAGCACTTAAACAGTGGAAAGTTACAGCCGACTATGCAGAAATAACGAAAGAGAGAATTTTGAATTTAAAAGGTAATGTAAAAATTGAGAGCTTAGATGCCACATCTCGTTTAACCTATATCGAAACGGACACGTTATCAGTTAATCTATCTACTCACGATATTTCTACCGAAAGTGTTGTAAAATCAAAAGGTATGGGATTTACAACAACAGGAACAGGTTTAGTTGGAAATTTGAAAAAACAAGTTGCAACGCTGACAAAAGATGTCAAAACGTATATTGAACCAACTGTTATCAAGAATACAGAAGAGTCATCTCCTTCTAAAAATCAATAAGGATACTAAATGAAATTTGTAAAAAAATCCCTATTTCTTACCGCTTGTTTGACGATGAGTATGTCAGCTTATGCGTTAAAAGGCGATACCGATCAGCCGATTAACATTGATTCGGGTAGTCAGTCACTTGATATGGATAATAATGTTGTTATTTTTACTGATAACGTACTGATTACACAAGGCTCAATTAAAATTACGGCTAATAAAGTTAAAATTACTCGCCAAGAAGGTAAGAAAGAAACGATTGATGCAAACGGCTCGCCTGTTACTTTCCAACAAACTTTAGATAACGGTAAACCAGTTAATGGTAAAGCAAGTAGTGTTAATTATGATTTAGGATCTGAATTTCTAACACTTATTGGCAATGCAGAACTAAAACAGTTAGATAGCTTTATTAAAGCGGAACGCATTACTTATGATGTGAAAAAACAACAACTTAAAGCCACTAGTGGCGGTAAATCTCGTGTAAAAACGGTGTTAATTCCAACACAGTTGCAAGATAACAAACAAAATTCTAAGAAAAAATAGGTAAAGGTTATGCCAACGCTTTATGCAGAACATTTAGCAAAAAGCTATAAAAGTCGTCAAGTTGTCAAAGATGTTAGCTTGAATGTGAAAGCAGGTGAAATTGTCGGGTTACTTGGCCCAAATGGAGCAGGGAAAACAACCACATTCTATATGGTGGTTGGGTTAGTTCGCCACGATCAAGGTAAAATTCGTATTGATGATTTAGATATTAGTGTTCTACCAATGCACGATAGAGCAAAACAAGGAATCGGTTATTTACCGCAAGAAGCCTCTATCTTTCGCCGTCTAAGTGTTTACGATAATTTAATGGCGGTATTGCAAGTTCGAAAAGATTTGAATGAAAAGCAACGTAAAGAGCGTGCAGATGAATTGATTTCTGAATTTCATATTGAACATATTCGTAATAGTCTAGGACAATCTTTATCGGGGGGAGAACGCCGTCGTGTTGAAATTGCACGAGCGTTAGCCGCAAATCCTAAATTTATTTTACTCGATGAACCTTTTGCTGGGGTTGATCCTATCTCTGTGATTGATATTAAAAAAATTATTGTTAATTTAAAAGAGAGAGGATTAGGCGTGTTAATTACAGACCATAATGTACGCGAAACATTAGATGTATGTGAGAGAGCTTACATTGTGGGGAGTGGTCAAATGATTGCAAGTGGTACACCAGAAGATGTACTTAATAATCCTGATGTAAAACGTGTTTATTTAGGCGAGCAATTCAAACTATAAGATGAGAAATAAGCGGTAAGATTTGCAAAAAATATGGTAAATCTTACCGCTTTCATTTAATTATGACAAAACTGACTGAATTTTTAACGCCTGAGCATATCCAGCAAGGTGTGTTTATCTCAAGTAAAAAGCGAGCGTTGGAGCTGGTGGGAAAAATTGTAGCAAGCTCCCTAAACAGCGATAGCGATGAACAGATTTGCCCAATAGAATGTTTTGCGAATCTGTTTAAACGAGAAAAGCTAGGCTCTACGGCTTTAAATAATGGGGTGGCTCTTCCGCACGCTAAACTACCCTCAAATGATATTATTCAGCTAGAAAAACCGATTGCGGTTTTTTTACAGTTAGAAACACCAATTGACTATGATGCAGCGGATAATAAGGAAGTGGATCTTATTTATGCGATTTTATTTCCTGAGCAGCATTGCGAACAATATAAGTCAAGTTTACCGCAGATTGCACAGCAATTATCAGATAAAAATTTAATCAAGCATCTTCGAAATGCGACTTCAGCGGAGGATATCTGGCAAATCTTACACTATGTAGATCAGCATAACACCGAACAGCATTTAGAAGAACAAGAGCTAACAGAAACTACGGAGGCATAATGGAATTAGTCATTATTAGTGGACGTTCGGGAGCAGGGAAGTCAGTCGCATTACGAGCACTGGAAGATGTAGGCTATTATTGCGTGGATAACATTCCATTACCCCTCGTACCAGAGCTTGCTGCTTTTTTTGCGAAATCTGACCGCTCAACAGTGGTGAGCCTTGATGTTCGTAATTTACCTGAAAACCCACAAATTTTAGATGATGTACTCTCTCGTTTACCAAAGCATATCGAAACTAAAATTATTTTTTTAGATTGCGGTCGAAAAACCTTAATTCGCCGTTACAGTGATTCTCGCCGAGTGCATCCGCTCTCAAATGATAATTTATCACTTGAAAGTGCGATTGAATTAGAAAATACCGTATTAGAGCCATTATTCCACCAAGCAAATCATATTATAGATACGACTTATCTTTCCGCACACGAACTAGCAGAAAAACTAAGGGAATTATTGCGAGGCAAGGCAGAAAAAGAAATGCAAATTGTGGTGGAATCCTTTGGTTTCAAATATGGTGTACCACCAGATGCCGATTATGTTTTTGATGTGCGTTTTTTACCTAATCCCCACTGGAATCCAGAACTTCGCCCTATGACAGGTTTAGAACAGCCTGTAATTGATTTTTTAGAACGACAAACTGAAGTTCACAATTTTATCTACCATACTCGTAACTATTTAGAAATGTGGCTACCTGCATTGGAGCAAAATAACCGTAGCTATCTGACGATTGCCATTGGCTGTACGGGGGGAAAACACCGCTCTGTATTTATTGCGGAACAGCTTGCAAAATATTTTGTAAGCCGAGATAAAAAAGTACAGGTTCGTCATCGCAGTTTAGAAAAACATCATAAGAAGGCGTAAAATGAAAAGTGCAGATATTGTAATTGTTGGTGGCGGTATGGTCGGGTTGGCTTTAGCAAGCTTACTTGCAGAGAGCAACTGTACCATTAAAATTATTGAGAAATCAGCACCGACTTTAACGAACAATGAAATTTCTAATCGAGTGAGTGCGATCAATTTTTCAAGCCAACAAATGTTGATACAGACAGGAGCGTGGCAAAAAATCCCAATGGAACGATTATCACCTTATTCGCAAATGTTTGTTTGGGAAAAGGATAGCTTTGCACATATTCATTTTGATAATCAAGATCCTATCATTAAACAGCTTGGTCTGGAGCAATTAGGCTTTATCATTGAAAATCAGCAAATTCAATCAGCATTGTGGCAAATGGTTAGCCAGCAGAAAAATGTCGAGATCATTTTATCTAGTCCAAAAACACTTGGCGTAAGTGAGCAAGGTGCATTTTTAACCTTAGACAATGGTGAAATGTTGGCGGCAAAATTAGTGGTTGGGGCAGATGGGGCAAATTCTTGGGTTCGTAAACAGGTGAATATTCCGCTCGTAAGCCAAGATTATCAACATACCGCTTTAGTCTGTAATGTAAAAACGGCTGAGCCACATCAACAAACAGCTCGTCAAATTTTTTCGCCAGAGAGTATTTTGGCATTTCTACCTCTTAATGATCCGCATCATTGTTCTATCGTATGGTCATTGCCACCAGAGCAAGCCAACACATTTTCAGAAATTGATGAAACAGAATTTAATAAAGTTTTAACGATTGCATTTGATAATCGCTTGGGGCTGTGTGAGTTGCAAACAGAGCGACATATCTACCCGCTTACAGCTCGCTATGCACGCAATTTCGCACAACCTCGTATTGCATTAGTAGGTGATGCCGCTCATACCATTCACCCGCTAGCAGGACTTGGTGTAAATTTAGGATTTGCCGATGTTATTACGCTGTCGGCTGAATTAAAACGACATCTTGAACAAGGTAATGACATCGGAGAATACCGACATTTACGCCAATTTGAGCGACTTCGTAAAGTAGAAGCAGTGAAGGTACTAACTGCAATGAAAGGATTAAAAGAGCTTTTTGCAGGAAACCACCCTGTTAAAAAGTTATTGCGTGGAGTTGGTGTTGCTCTAAGTAATCAAAATAGTCATATAAAGAAACTATTTGTCCAACAGACTTTAGGATTTTGATTATTTTTTGTTCGATTGAGAAGTGAAACCTGATTTTAGTGAACCAAAAAATATTTTACCTGTCTATTTGCGAGTACAATGCGATGCCATTTTATAATGGCATTTTTTATTACCCTAGTTTTGAGGATCACCTTAATGAATAAATTTACTAAAATCAGTGCTGCAGCATTATTTGCTCTTTTCTTAACAGCTTGCGATAAACCAGCAGAGAAAAAAGCGGAAGCTCCTGCGGCTCAACCAGAAACTACTCAAACTGCTAAAGTTGAAGAGAAGAAAGAAGAACAAGCACCAGCAGCGGAAGCTCCAAAAGCAGAGCAAGCACCAGCAGCTGAAGCACCAAAAGCACAAGAAGCAGATGCTCAAGGCGTTGAAGATTTCAAAAAATTAGTTGCTTGGAATGCAGAGCAAGAGAAAGAAATGGCAACTCTTCAAGCAGATCTTCAACAAAAAATTGCAACACAAGATAAAGCTCAAATTGAAAGTGCTTTCACACAATTTACTGCTAAAGTTAGCGATGTTATTAAGAGCTTAGATGCAGTAGAAATCAAAAATGCAGAAGTGCAAAAATTAAAAGATAAATTAAAAGAAAGTTTATCGTTATCTAGCGAATTACTTTCAGCGTCAATCAAAGCAATGACAGGGCAACCAAGCGAAGAACTTCAAAATGAAATGAAAGGTAAAACAGAAAAACTGATTCAAGTTGGTACTGAATTACAAACTATTCAAGCTGAATTACAACAAAAATTCGCAAAATAATTAAACATTGTTTTAAAAAGCTTAGTTGAAATAATGGTGTAATGGACAAAATGGTTGCTGATTTACCCATTACACGTTCAAGTGGACAAAGTGGTTGCTAATAATATTTTTCTTATGTTGTTAGCAACTCTTTTTATTTAAAAAATCCTTTATAAACATAATCTTACGTTTTTTGCTTAATCCATTGTGATTATTTAATTTTCGTTTTAGTTCACTAAATAATCCTTCAAGCCTATTTGTCGTT
>NZ_LEKM01000019.1 GCF_009761375.1 Ursidibacter arcticus
GTTTGTCATCAGTCTGAGGGGAATTTTTCCCCTAACTTTTATTTAGCAAGTTTCTCTTTGTAATGGCGGCGACAAACAGAAAGATAAGTATCGTTACCCCCAATTTGAATTTGTTCACCATCAGCAATGGCTTCACCTTGCTCGTTAAGACGAATAACAAAATTTGCTTTTCTACCACAATAACAGATTGTTTTTAACTCTTCGAGTTGATCTGCCCAAGCAAGAAGATATTGGCTACCTTCAAATAACTCTGCTCGAAAGTCTGTTCTTAATCCGTAGCATAGAACGGGAATGTTGAGCTTATCCACAATTTCGCTTAGTTGATAAACTTGTGCTTTCGTTAAAAATTGTGCTTCATCAATTAAAATGCAGTGTAATGTTTGCTTTTGAATATGGGCGGAAACTTCACTGAATAGATCAGTTGTCGTATGAAATAGTGCAGCTTCTTGGGATATACCAATACGAGATGCGACTTTTCCTACGCCATATCGGTCATCAATAGCAGCCGTATAAACAAGGGTATTCATACCACGTTCTTGGTAGTTATAAGAAGACTGGAGCAGGGTGGTTGATTTGCCTGCATTCATAGAAGAATAGTAAAAATAGAGTTTTGCCATAGTTATAAAGAAAAACGGCTAATCAATGTTAGCCGTTTTGATAATTTATGAAATTAAACGTTATCAATTTGACCTAAAAGCGAACGTAAACGATCTTGGAAACCTTGATGTTCTGCTTTTAATTGCTCGTGTTCTTGACGTAATGTTTCATTCGCACGATTAGCTTCATCGTTTTTACCTTTTAATTCTTCAACTTCTAATTGAAGTAATTGAATAGTTTCAACAGCTTGTTTAATTTTACCTTCTAATTGATCTAAAATAGTGACTGACATAAATGTTCCCTCTTTTTATAATGTACTTGATGTGAAAGATTTTACTCTAATACGACACTGTTTTCATTATAAAGTTTTGAAATAATGATAAAAAAATCCCCTAACGAAAGCTAGGGGATTTTTTCATCTTATTTTACGCGTGAAACGTATTCACCAGAACGAGTATCAACTTTAATCACTTCACCGATTTGGACGAAAAGTGGTACACGAACAACAGCACCAGTGCTTAATGTTGCAGGCTTACCACCTGTACCAGCTGTATCACCTTTTAAACCTGGATCAGTTTCAATAACTTCTAATTCAACAAAGTTTGGTGGAGTTACACCAATTGCAGAACCGTTCCATAATGTGATGATACATTCAGCTTGATCAACTAACCATTTATCGTTATCGCCTAATGCTTTTGCATCAACAGAAATTTGCTCAAAAGTTTCTGGGTGCATAAAGTACCAGAAGTCTTCATCTTTATAAGAGTAAGTATAGTTATAATCTACAACATCAGCTGCTTCAACAGAAGTACCTGATTTAAAGTTGATCTCTAATACTTTACCAGAAATAAGTTTACGGATTTTTGTACGGGTAAATGCTTGACCTTTACCTGGTTTTACGAATTCGTTTTCAACGATGACACAAGGTTCGCCGTCTTGAATGAATTTTAAACCTGGTTTAAAGTCGTTAGTGCTGTAACTAGCCATTGTTATCCTCAAAATAGATAAATGAAATGCCTGAATTGGCAAGGTTTATAAAAAGGCGTATATGATACAACAAAATCAAAAAACTTTTAAAAATTTATTTATGATGGCGATGGATTTATTTTTAGGTATAATCCTCAGGCTTTTTAGCATTTAACTTTTCTCTTACATTTACAAGGATATTTAATGAAAAAAGTCATTACTGTGGCAGCGATTGCACTCTTTTCCCTTTCAACTATTGCTGAAGCTAAACGTGGTGGTGGAATGCGAGTAGCAAAAACAAAACCAAGTACACAACAATCTACTTCTCAACAAAAGAATCAGCAAGATGCTGATTTTAACAACACTCCACAACAACCAGCAGGAGCAGCACAGCAAGTTCAATCAAATGGTAATCGTGCAGCTAACTTCTTAACAGGGGCTGCGGCAGGTTATTTATTGAGTGATATGCTTTCCCCCACAGAAGCACAAGCTCAAGAGAATAAGCAAGTAGAAAATAAACAACAAGCGGTGGATTCAGCTCAACAATCTGCAAATCCAGTTGCTCAGCTTAATCAACAGGTACAAAATGTACCAACGGTTCAAGCATTTAAATCTATCGATCCGCAAGATCCTAATTTAATTGAAAAAACAGCAGGCTATTCTCGCTATTGCTTAAATGGTGTTCAGTATCTGATTAGTGCGACTAACAACCAACTTCCACCAACATTGATGGTGGATAAAAATAATGCTCCTGTGCAATGTATCATTACGCAATAGGGTTAAATAATGCAAATAATTGACCCAATCAAACCGCTATGGTTAATTGATTTAGCCCAAGCTTTTAATGATCCTAAAGCATTACTCGACTTTTTAGAGCTTGATTCCAAAGAGTTTGAGCAAGATATTGATGCTCGGAAATTATTTGCATTGCGAGTTCCTCGCCCCTTTGCTGAAAAAATGCAAAAAAAAGAGCGGAATGACCCGCTCTTTTTACAAGCAATGTCTCTCCAACAAGAATTTATTGCGGTAGATGGGTTTGTAAAAGATCCCCTTGAAGAGCAACATTCACCTGCTCCTAATATTTTGCATAAATATCACAATCGCTTGTTATTTATGCTTAAAAATAGCTGTGCTATTAACTGTCGTTTTTGCTTTCGCCGTCATTTCCCTTATGATGAAATTAAAAGTGGTAAAGCATCTTGGCAACAGAGCATTGATTATATTGCAGCACATCAAGAAGTCGAAGAAGTGATTTTGTCTGGTGGTGATCCGCTAATGGCGAAAGATCACGAAATAGATTGGATTTTAACGAAATTAGAGCAAATCCCCCATATCAAAACGCTACGCATTCATAGTCGATTACCCGTTGTGATTCCAAATCGTATTACTGATGAACTCTGTAATCGGTTTGCAAATTCCCGATTGAACATTGTGTTTGTCGCACATATCAATCACGCTAATGAAATTGATGATGTTTTTGCACAAAAAATGCAAATGTTGAAAAAAGCGAATGTTACGTTGCTAAATCACACCGTATTGCTTAAAGATGTGAATGATAACCCGAGAACTTTAAAGATATTGAGTGATAAATTATTTAGTTACGGTATTTTACCCTACTATCTACATTTGTTGGATAAAGTAGAAGGGGCAAGCCATTTTTATATTGAGGATCATCAAGCTGCTCAAATTTATAAAGAATTGCAACGTACCACATCAGGTTATTTAGTGCCGAAGTTAGTGAGAGAAATCGCTTTTGAGCCAAATAAAACGTTGATGGGGTAATAAGATATAGATAACCTCCATACCATTCATCAGGTGTACTGGATAAAAAAAGCCGATACCAAAGTGGTATCGGCGGAGGTCTTTACCTAAAAAATGAAAAAAACTTGCTACAAGAGTTAAGCATTTAGCGAATAGTCAGACTTAGGGTTTGAAAAAAAGTTCAAAAAATTTTTAAGAATTTATCATTATTTTAAATTTTATTTTTTTCAGATAGAAAAACTCAATAAATTCCTATGTTTAACCCAGACTGATGACAAACATCAAAAGAACGTAAAATCTGTAGGGTGGGCTTTAGCCCACCATCTTTAAAATCAATAAGTTACAAAATGGTGGGCTTAAGCCCACCCTACACGAAATAAGTTCGTCAATAATCTGATGTTTAACCCCTATTTCTGCATCTGTTTAAATTGTTTGATTGCAAACTGGCGGCGTTTATCTAGCTCAGTTTTTATATTCGCTTTTTCAAAACCATCAGCGATAACTTTTTGAACATCAATCTGGTTAGCGATAGCATAAAGTTGTTTTGCATAGTCAGCTTGTGGATATTCTCGCTGTTCAAACCCTAAGCGTCCTTTACTGTCCGCTTCGCATACCAATAGAAAATCAAAGAAACGTTGTGGTTTACGCCATACATCTAATTTATTAAATAACTTAATTACTGTTTCGGGGCGGAGTTCCATTATTTTATGGCTATGAGTATGAAATTCTGCTACCAATTTTGCAAATTCTTTACTATGAGTAGGTACTTTTAAACGACTTGCAAGTTTTTCGGTAGGGGCGATACCTTTATATTCGTGTCCATAATGGTGCGGAAGTATCTCTTTTGGTGTGAGGGCTTTGCCTAAATCGTGGCAGAGTGCAGCAAAAAGTACGCTTTCAGGATCGTTCGCTTTATCGGCTAATTTTTTAGCTTGTGCTAGCACTAAGAGTGTGTGAATACCAGAATCAATTTCAGGGTGATGTTTTTCAGGTTGTGGCACCCCAAATAGTGCATTTACTTCAGGGAATAAAATTGCTAATGCACCAATATGATGTAGCGTCTGAAAATAAATATGTGGTGATGGCGTATTAAAGGCTTTTTGTGTTTCTAGCCAAACTCGCTCGGCAGTTAAGTAATCTAACTCACCGCTTTTACTGATCTCTTTCATTAGCTGAAAGGTTTCAGGTGCTATCTTAAACCCAAGATGGTGAAAACGAGCGGCAAAACGAGCAACACGCAATACTCGCAATGGATCTTCACTAAAAGCAGGGGAAACGTGGCGTAAAATACGTTGTTCAATATCGGCTATTCCCCCGTAGAAATCGTGAAGATTACCGTTTAAGTCTTGAGCAATCGCGTTGATGGTGAGATCTCGCCGTAATAAATCTTCAGCTAAGGTAATATCAGGCGAGAAATCACACAGAAAGCCATTATAACCCTGTCCATTTTTTCGTTCTGTACGGGCTAATGCATACTCTTCTTTGGTTTTAGGGTGGAGAAAGACAGGGAAATCGTTTCCAACTTGCTGATAACCTTCCGCTAATAATTGGGCTGGCGTTGTACCCACAACTAGCCAATCTCTGTCTGTAACTGTTAAGCCAAGTAGCTGATCTCGTACCGCTCCGCCGACTAGATAAATATCCATTTTTTCCTATTTTTAATTGAGTATATTGATGTTAATAGAGTGAGCTTATTCACACTACAAATTGATGCTGTTATCCGTTTAGATTAAATTCTCTCTTTGATGCCACCTAATTCTTCGATCAGTTTTTCGGTGAATAAACGCAGTTCTTCACTCATCAATAAAAAGTCTGCATCAAAACGCTGGGCAACATCTTCTTTTAAAATATCATCATTTTTCTCACGAATATCATCGGCAAATTTAATCCGAGAAAGAGTAGCATCATCATTTAATACAAACGAAAAGTGATTTTCCCAATCTAATGCTAATTTTGTGACGAATTTACCCGCTTCTAAGTGAACATTGATCTCATCACTTTCTAAATCTTGGCGTTTACAGCGGATCACACTATCAGTATCAAAGGATTTTAATTCTGCTTCTTCTAATAAAGTAAGCCAATGCGGTGTATGCCCTTTAGCTAGCCAATTTGTCATTGCATCGCTAGGTTGTTGTGCAAATGAAATAGGGACAACAGGTAGAGAGCCTAAGGTTTTACGCAATAATGCAAGGGTATCTTCCGCTCGTTTACTCGATGCGGCATCGACATAAACAAGTTGGCGTTCTATATCTAGCCAAATCGCTGTAAACTGATGTTTGCTAAATGCTCGTGGCAGTAACATTGCCACTACATCATCTTTGATTGCTTGTTTTTCGGTTTTCTTTAATTTACGTTGCTCTTTATGCTCAAGGCTCTCAATTCGAGCTTCCGTTTCTTTTTTAATAACTTGTGCTGGAAGTAATTTTTCTTCTTTATGGGAAACCAATAGAAATTGCTGCCCGAGAGAAAAATGGAGTAATTCACTGCTAGAAAGTGGATTGGACCAACCAAATTTGCTCATATCACTTTGTTGGCAAGGGGTAAATTTTGTTTGCTGTAACTGTGTTTCTAACTCACCACTCGTGAGCGTTAAGGGGCTAGTTAAACGGTAAAGCATCACATTTTTGAACCAAAACATTTAGGAATCCTTATTGATAGCGTAGAATTATGTTATTTTACGCTAACTCGTCTAATTTACAAAAAAGGAGAATATATGCAACACAAGAAAATTGCTTTTATCGGTGCAGGTAATATGGCATTTGCGATTATTTCAGGCTTAGTGAAAAGCGGTTATCCTACTTCAGATATTATTGCTTGTAATAAAAGTAATCAAATTCGCCGTCAAGAATTAGGTGCAATGGGGATCAATGTTGAATTCACTAATTGTCAAGCGGTTGAACAAGCAGATGTGGTAATTTTAGCAGTAAAACCACAGATGATGGCAGAGGTGTGTGCGGAGTTTGCCGATGTTGATTTTAGCTCAAAATGGGTCTTATCCGTTGCAGCTGGGATTTCAGTGGCTCGTTTGGAGCAGTTACTCCCTTCCGCTAAAAATATAGTCCGTTCAATGCCGAATACGCCATCGTTAATTGGGGAAGGGCTGTCTGGCTTATTTGCAAAAAAATCGGTCGATCCTACCGCTTGTCAATTTGCTGAAACCTTGCTTTCAGCAGTAGGGCAGTGTTATTGGGTAGAAACTGAGGCACAATTAAACCAAATTATTGCAATCACTGGCTCAAGTCCTGCTTATTTTTTCCGCTTTATGGAAGCGATGCAACAATCAGCAATGCAAATGGGCTTTAGCGAAAATGATGCCCGTTTCTTAGTACAATCTGTGGCGGTAGGTGCGGCTAAAATGGTGGTGGCAAATCCGAATTTATCCTTAGCTACTTTGCGTGAAAATGTAACTTCAAAAGGTGGGACAACTGCACAAGCACTAGCGGTATTTGAACAACATCAGTTGGCGGATACGGTCAATCAAGCAATGAATGCTGCGATTAAACGAGCAGAAGAGATGGAAAAATCCTTATGATCAAACTTACCCCCTTTCAATGGTCGTCTTTTAACTTTTTTGGGTATTATGCAGCTTTTGGGGTGTTGTTACCATTTTTACCAGTATGGTTGCAACATAATGGTTATGATACCGAAATGATCGGCGTACTGATTTCTCTTGGGTACTTATTCCGTTTTATCGGTGCAATGTATTTCTCTCGTGTGAGTAACCCGAATAAATTGATTCCACTTAACCGTTTTCTCACTTGGGCAACAGTGGTGATGTTAGGCATAATGGCGTGGGTAGTGGGTTCAATTTGGTTATTTTTACCTGTTATTGCGTTATTCCATATCTTTAATGGCGGATCGATGCCTATCGCAGATACCATAGCATCTACTTGGCAGCAACAGATAGGTTTAGATTATGGTAAAAGTCGCTTATTTGGCTCAATTGCGTTTGTCGTGGGGCTAACCAGCACAGGCTATTTGATTGGTATGTTAGGGGAAAGTGCCATTATCGGTATTTTAGCGGGCTGGCTTGTTTTTCTCGGTATAGGAATTAGTACAACTCCGACACAAGCATTTAGTGTCGTTGAAAACACTCAAAGTGAACAAGAGCAGATGAGCTATTGGCAACTTTTTAAAGTACCGAATACAATGAGAATGTTAATTGCAATTTCGTTAATTCAAGGCTCTCACGCCGTTTATTACGCATATAGCACAATTTATTGGTCGAGTAATGGAATATCTACTCAAGGTGCAAGTTTATTATGGAGTGTTGCAGTTATTGCTGAAATTGTAGTTTTCTTCTTTTCTCACAAGCTATTCAAAACGTGGAAAACTTATTATTTAATGCTATTTTCAGCATTAGGAGCAGTTGTTCGTTGGATTACCTTGTCTTCAACTAATGAAGTTGTGATTATTGCTTTGGCACAAACACTACACGCTGTTTCTTATGTAGTAGGACATTATGCAATGATTCGTTATATTTCAACTCAACCAGTAAGCCATATTGCGAAACTACAAGCACTCTATTTTAGTTTAGCAAGCTGTATGGTTATTGCCTTATTTACCTTTATTTCAGGGCTTATTTATCAATCGTCGCCTACTTTTAGTTTTTGGTTGATGGCAATTTTTGCTTTCCCTGCAATTTTTATTGCCCCAAGGAAACTTGAGACGAGAGTTTGATTTGCATAATCGATAATAGTTTACAAGCGGTGCAATTTTGCAAATTTTTTGCAAGAACGCACCGCTTATTGTATTTTTTCCTTGTAATTTTAAGGATTTTTGCTAAATTCCACAGGTTATTTTTCCATTAAAAACTGAAAAGGTTAAGCAATGAGTCAACAACTCGATTTAATTAAATCTTCGATCAAATCTATCCCTGATTATCCAAAAGCTGGCATTATTTTTCGTGATATTACATCATTACTAGAAGTGCCAACAGCATTCCAAGCCTGTATTGATGCTATTGTGGCAGAATACAAAAATAAAGGTATTACTAAAATTGTCGGTACAGAATCTCGTGGTTTTATTTTTGGTGCACCAGTGGCATTAGCATTAGGCGTACCTTTTGTATTAGTGCGTAAGCCTAAAAAATTACCAAGAGAAACGATTGCACAGTCTTATAGCTTAGAATATGGCGAAGATACGTTGGAAATCCATACGGATTCTATCCAAGCTGGCGATAATGTTTTAGTTATTGATGATTTATTGGCGACAGGCGGCACAGTAGAAGCAACGGTAAAACTCATTCGCCGTTTGAATGGTAAAGTTGAAAATGCAGCTTTCGTTATTTGGTTACCTGAATTAGGCGGAGCAGAACGCTTAGCGAAAGAAGGAATCAAATCGTTCACATTAGTGAGTTTTGAAGGGCACTAATTAACATAAAATAAGGTTGGCATAATGTCCTATCAAGTTTTAGCACGCAAATGGCGTCCACAACGTTTTAGTCAAGTTGTGGGGCAACAACACGTTTTATCCGCATTAGAAAATGGGTTGCGTGAAGATAGATTACATCACGCTTATCTCTTTTCGGGAACGCGTGGTGTAGGAAAAACGTCTATCGCTCGCTTATTTGCGAAAGGCTTAAATTGTGAAACAGGCATTACGGCTGACCCTTGTGGGCAATGTGCTAACTGTAAAGCGATTGAAGAAGGTCGCTTTATTGATTTAATTGAGATTGATGCGGCATCTCGCACTAAGGTGGAAGACACCCGAGATGTATTGGATAACGTACAGTACAAACCAACGGTTGGGCGTTTTAAAGTTTATTTAATTGACGAAGTACATATGCTTTCTCGTCACAGCTTTAATGCGTTACTCAAAACCTTAGAAGAGCCGCCTGAGTATGTTAAATTCTTATTAGCAACGACAGATCCACAAAAATTACCGATCACTATTTTATCTCGCTGTATGCAATTTCATTTGCGTGCATTAGATCCAAGTCAGATCCGCAACCATTTAGAATTTATCTTACAGCAAGAGCAAATTCCCTATGAATTGCCTGCCCTTGAAAAACTTGCAAAAGCAGCACAAGGGAGTATTCGCGACTCATTAAGTTTGACCGACCAAGCCATCGCAGTAAGTAATGCAAATATTACTTTGCCTATTGTTAGCCAAATGCTTGGGTTAATTGACGATCATCAACCGATTGAACTGGTTCAAGCGTTAGCCTTAGCAGATGGTGAAAAGGCAATGGGTGTTATACAAACGGTGGCAGAGAAAGGGATCGACTGGCAGCAACTATTAAGTGATGTAGCAGAGACACTTCACCAAATCGCAATGTTACAACTATTGCCACATTCTGCGAATGAAGAAACGCCATTACACTTCTTAGCACGCCAACTGTCGCCAGAGGATGTACAATTTTTCTATCAGCTAATGCTAACAGGAAAAAAAGAGTTGCCTTTTGCACCTGAACAGCGTTCAGGGGTAGAAATGACTATATTGAGAGCATTGGCTTTTCACCCGAAAAATGTGGAGCAGTTAGCTTTTTCAACAGTTCAAACAAGCCAACCGAATACGACTTCGCAAAATAATGCTCAACAAAACATCGCTCAGTTACGCCAACGCTTGTCGCAAAATCAGCAAGTTACGACAGAACAGAAAGCCGATAAGGTTCAAGATGCACCAATAACGCCAACATCTGATGTACAAGCGGTAAGATCAGAGCCAACATTTGCAACCACAACAAGCAGTTCTTCTCAATCATCACAGGCAGAAGTGGCGACTAGCACACAATCTGCACTGATGGCACTTAATGCGTTAAAGCAATTAGATGCCACTAGTGATGAACAAAAAAAAAAGTCTGAACCCTTAGCATCATCAACGCAGCCAACAAAAAATGTCGTAAAGCCGAGTACGAATAAAGGAAAAGGCAACTTACAAGAGCGTTTTTCACAAATTGCAACCGCAATCAGTGAGCAAAATAAAGCAGAATCGGATAAAAAAAATTACACAAGCACAGAAACAGCAACGTCAGATGAAGATTATCGCTGGACGTGGCTAAATCCTGAGTTAGAACATCAAGAAGAACAAGCCAAGCCTTCAGATATCAAACAAGCGATTTTACAAGAACGTACGCCTGAATTAGTGCGTAAAACAATCGAACTCTCTTGTCAGCAAGATGAATGGTGTGAATTGGTTAATCGCCTTAATTTAACAGGGCTAACTCGTCAAATTGCATTAAATAGTTATGTTGCTCACAAAGAGCATAATCAATTTGAATTAGTGCTGAAACCCTCAATGGCACATTTGAATACCGAGGATACTCGCCAACACCTGACGCAAGCATTTGAGAAGTTAGGTTTAACTTATCAGCTCAGTATCGGTGAAAGTGAGCAACATCAAACCCCTTTAGAACTTCGCCGAACAATTTTTGAAAAGATGACCTATGATGCAAAACAAGCGTTATTAGCAGACAGTAAATTGCAACTTTTACGCAACGCATTTGGGGCAACCATTGATGAATCTACAATTAGAGCAGTAGCAGAATAATGAAGGCATTAGAGATAAAAAATTTAGTTAAACAGTATGCAACAGGTGTTCAAGCTGTGAAGGGTATTGATCTGACTGTTGAACAAGGGGATTTTTATGCACTACTTGGACATAATGGTGCAGGAAAATCCACTACTATTGGAATTATCAGCTCTTTGGTGAATAAAACGAGCGGTACAGTCAAAGTTTTTGGGTATGATTTAGATACACAGAAAATTCAGCTAAAACAGCAAATTGGTTTAGTTCCACAAGAATTTAATTTCAATCAATTTGAAAAAGTCATTGATGTATTACTTAATCAAGCGGGGTTTTATGGCGTTCCAAAAGCGGAAGCCTTAAAACGAGCAGAGTATTGGCTAGGTAAATTGGATTTATGGGAAAAACGTGAGAGCTTAACTCGAGAGCTTTCAGGGGGAATGAAACGTAGAGTAATGATTGCTCGTGCGTTAATGCATAATCCAAAATTGTTAATTCTTGATGAACCAACCGCAGGGGTAGATATTGAACTTCGCCGTAGCCTTTGGGATTTTTTGCGTGAGCTAAATCAACAAGGCACAACGATCATTCTGACGACCCATTACCTTGAGGAAGCGGAAACATTATGTCGTAATATCGGGATTATTCAGCAAGGTCAGCTCATTGAAAATACATCAATGAAAACCTTATTAGCCAAGCTAGAAACAGAAACATTTTTGCTCGATGTTGCAGAAAAACGACCGCTTGTTATTGAAGGTTATCCAGTGAAATGGATTGATGAAAGCACCCTAGAAGTTGAAGTTAAACGAGAGCAAGGGTTAAATAACTTATTCCAACAGTTTAGCCAACAACAGATTGAAATTTTAAGTTTACGCAATAAATCTAACCGCTTAGAAGAGCTGTTTATGAGTTTAAAGTAAAGGAAACAAAATGATTGGTTTTTATACCTTAGTTGCAAAAGAATCAAAACGCATTTTACGCATTTGGCGACAAACATTAGTGCCACCGATTATTACCACTACGCTCTATTTTTTAATTTTTGGCACATTGATCGGTAAACGTATCGGCGATATGAATGGTGTAAGCTATATGCAGTTTATTGCACCAGGGTTAATAATGATGTCGGCAATTACCGCATCTTATACGAATAGTGCATCATCATTCTTTTTAAGTAAATTTGTGCGAAATATCGAAGAACTACTCGTATCGCCTCTTTCAAGCCACACAATCATTTGGGGTTATGTAGCAGGGAGTGTTGTGCGTGGTGTGTTAGTTGGCATTTTAGTGACTACTGTGGCACTCTGTTTTGTTTCTTATGAAATACACTCTTGGTTTGTAATTATCTTAACAATGTTGATGACCACCATTGCTTTTGGGCTAGGTGGGCTAATCAATGCGGTATTTGCGAATAACTTTGATGACATCGGCACAATTCCAACCTTTGTTTTAACGCCTTTAACCTATTTAGGTGGGGTGTTTTATTCTATCACGCTGTTACCTGAATTTTGGCAAACTGTTTCACAATTTAACCCTATTGTTTATATGATTAGTGGTTTCCGCTATGGATTTTTAGGTATTAGTGATGTTTCTATTTACTATACCTTTGGCGTACTTTCACTCTTTATCATTGTGTTATACAGCTGGGCATATTCGCTAATCAATCGTGGCGTTGGGCTGCGATCTTAAACAAGGATTTGGGGGCAAACAACTTGCCCCTATGTTCATTTCACTTCCGCAATACTATTTAATATCCGCTTATCTGAAATCGGGTATTTCGTACCGAGCTGTTGAGCGAATAGACTTACTCGTAATTCTTCGATCATATAGCGGATCTCCAAAATCTCATCACTCATTGGTTTCGATTTCGGTAGTTTGGCTAACAACTGCTGATAAGCATTCCGCACTTGCTCTACTCGCAACATTTTGGCTCTGTCAGCGTTGCTATCAACCACTAATTTGTCTAAGCGTTTGTCAATAGCGGTGAGATAACGGTAAAGATCTGCAAGTCGTTGATAGCCTGTTTTAGTAACAAAATCAGGGTAAATCAACTGTTTTAACTGTGATTGAATATCGGATAAGGCAAACGCCATTGTAAAGTCTAACTTACCTTTTAATCGTTTACTGATTTCATAGGCAAGCGTTAGAATTTTCTCAACTTGTTTGGCTATCTCAACGGTCGTATCATTTAAATTTGCTCGTACATAATGATGTAGCTCATTGAATTTTTCTTCCGTCCATACAAAGCCACCAAAATCATCAATCAACTTATCAACCGCACAAGCAATACAATCATCGATCAACTCTAGCACTTTACCAAAGGGGGCAAAATAGAGACCTAATTTCGCTTTATTCGGCAGTTTTTCGTGCAGATATTTAATCGGCGAAGGCACATTAAGTAATAATAAACGGCGAAGTCCTGCTTGCATTGCTTTTGCTTGTTCAAATTCTGTCTCAAAGAGTTTAATGCCAACAGCCTCTTTTTCATCCACAATCGCAGGGTAGGCTTTCACACTAAAATGGGCTTTTTTCTGCTCATAAAATTGTGGCAAGTCGGCAAAATTCCATAAATGTACCCCTGTTTGCTCAATGCCATCATCGGCAATGTTAGATAAGGTATGTTGCACTTGATCTTTTAATGCAAATTTCAATTCATCTAAATTTTCACTCTGCATCAATGGTTTATTCTTTTCATCAACCACACAGAAACATAAACGTAAGTGAGCGGGAATTTGGCTTAGATCCCACAATTCTGGTTCAACATACACGCCAGTCATTCGGCGGAGTTCATCGCTTAAACTTTGTAAAAGCGGTTTTTTAAATGGCTCTACACGAGCAAGAAACGCATCGGCATAGTTCGGTGCAGGCACAAAATTACGGCGAGTCGCTTTCGGTAACGATTTAATCAATGCCACAATTAACTCGTGGCGAAGCCCTGGGATTTGCCAATCAAAGCCTTCAGGCTCAACTTGATTTAATAATGCTAAAGGAATATGCACCGTTACCCCATCTTCTTGCGAACCAATTTCAAATTGATAACGAAGTTTGAGTTTAAGTGTGCCTTGATGCCAAAAATTCGGGAAATCAAGTTCACTGACTTTACTCGCATTGTCATTGATTAAGAAAGACTTTTCAAAGTTTAGTAATTCTGGCTCTTTTTTACTTGCCACTTTCCACCAACTGTCGAAATGTTTAGTGGAGACTACATCAGTGCCGATACGCTGATCATAAAAATCGAATAGCACTTGTTCATCAACTAAAATATCTCGGCGACGAGATTTATGTTCTAAATTCTCGACTTCCTTAACCAAGCGGTTATTTTCTTTAAAAAATTTGTAATTAGCGTGCCATTCGCCTTCCACCAAGGCAGAGCGAATAAAAATTTCTCGGCTAACAAGCGGGTCGATTTTGCCATAATTTTTCAAGCGATTAACCACAATCGGAATGCCATAAAGAGAGACTTTCTCATACGCCATTACCGCACCTTTTGATTTAGACCAATGAGGTTCACTATAACTGCTTTTTAATAAATGCGTTGCCAGTGGCTCAACCCATTCAGGCTCAATACGAGCCACCATTCTGCCCCATAATTTTGTGGTTTCGACTAACTCTGCTGCCATTACCCATTTTGGCTGTTTTTTGAAAAGCACAGAATTTGGGAAAATAGCAAAGTGTGCGTTTCTTGCCCCTAAATAAGACATTTTTTCGTTATCTTTCAAGCCGATATGCGATAACAAGCCTGTTAGCAAAGCGGTATGAATTTGCTGATAATTTGCCTCTTCACTGTTTATTCGCAAACCCATTTCACGCACTGCGAGACGTAGCTGATGATAAATATCTTGCCACTCACGCACTCGCAGATAATTGAGATAATCTTTCTGACACAAACGGCGGAATTGATTTTTGCTGAGTTCTTTTTGTTGGCTTTGAATAAATTGCCACAAATTCACAAAAGCGAGAAAATCCGACTCTTTATCGGCAAAACGGCGATGTTTGTCATCGGCAGATTGCTGTTTCTCTTGCGGACGTTCACGCGGATCTTGAATAGATAATGCCGAAACAATCATCATCACTTCGTGTAAGCTACCGTTTTCACTGGCAGCAATTACCATACGAGCCAAACGTGGATCGACAGGGAGTTGAGCGAGTTGGCGACCGATTGCCGTTAGTTGATGTGTTTTTGTGTGATGTTTGGCATTTGATGTGGTTTTCCCAACGATTGCACCTAATTCTTCCAATAAACGAATCCCGTCTTGAACCTGTTTAGTATCTGGGCGATCGACAAATGGAAAGGCTTCAATATCAGGTAAGCCAAGGGAAATCATTTGTAAAATAACCGATGCCAAATTGGTGCGTAAAATTTCAGGATCGGTAAATTCAGGACGGCTATTAAAATCGTCTTCAGAATAAAGACGAATACAGATCCCTTCTGATGTACGTCCACAGCGTCCTTTACGTTGATTTGCTGAGGCTTGCGAGATTGGCTCAATCGGTAAACGTTGTACTTTAGTACGGTAGCTATAACGAGAAATGCGAGCTGTTCCCGTATCAATCACATATTTGATATTGGGAATGGTTAAAGACGTTTCCGCCACATTTGTGGCAAGCACGATGCGGTTTAGATTACTTGGGTTAAAAATACGCTGTTGTTCCGCCGCGGACAAGCGAGCATACAAAGGTAAAACTTCCGTATGGCGAAGTTCCTGCTTTTGTAACGCATCGGCAGTATCACGAATTTCCCGTTCACCGTTCATAAAAATTAAAATATCGCCACGACCTTCCGCCTGCAATTCATCAACCGCATTTAAAATGCCTTGTAGTTGGTCTTGATCCTCTTCTTCAATAATTGGGCGATAACGCACTTCCACAGGGAAGGTTCTACCCGAAACTTCAATAATTGGTGCATTGTTGAAATGTTTTGAAAAGCGTTCTACATCAATGGTTGCAGAGGTAATAATGACTTTAAGATCAGGGCGTTTAGGCAGAATTTGCTTTACATAGCCGAGAATAAAATCGTTATTTAAACTTCGCTCGTGGGCTTCATCAATAATTAACGTATCATATTGATTGAGATAACGATCATTTTGAATTTCAGCGAGCAAAATCCCGTCTGTCATCAATTTAATTAAGGTATTATCACTCACTTGATCATTAAAACGAACCTTATAACCTACCGTAGCACCTAATTCTGAGCCTAACTCTTCAGCAATACGGCTTGCGACCGAGCGTGCTGCAATACGGCGTGGTTGAGTATGCCCGATTAAGCCTTTTACTCCACGCCCAAGCTCTAAACACATTTTCGGCAACTGAGTGGTTTTACCCGAACCTGTTTCCCCAGCAATCACCACAACTTGATGTTCTTCAATCAGTTTTAAAATTTCATTACGGCGAGCCGAAACAGGCAGATCAGGGTAATCAATGGCACATTCAGCTTGTTGTTTACGGGCGGTATAACGAGCTTGATAAGCGGTAAGATCCGTCTCAATTTCTGCAATCACCGCTTGTTTAGCATTCTCATTTTTAATTTGACTTAACCCTCGAATACGGTTGGCTAAACGGCGAGAATCAACCAAAGTCGTTTGTTGTAATTGTGATAATAAGGTTTTTTGCTCCGCCGTAAGCGGTGGGTTTTTATGATTTTTTTGCATAGTGAGAATAGATTACGCTTTAATTTCCATATTTTATTCATTTGGGGGAATTGGGGCAAATCATATTTGCCTTAGATTATTGACAAAGTCTTTTTTCATTCGGACGCCAGCGTGGCGTCCCTACAAGAAAAGTTATAACCAATTGAAAAATAACAGATTTTATTTTGTTATGTAGGGACGCCACGCTGGCGTCCGTTAATTGGATACAACAAATTAGAGTTTGTCATCAGTCTGC
>NZ_LEKM01000020.1 GCF_009761375.1 Ursidibacter arcticus
TTGCAGGTGTCGAATATGTCTAAATCAGCCAAAGGTACGGCGGAAGCACACGGCAAAAATGTGGCAGCCAAATCAGGCTTGAACCGAGCGATATTAGATCAATCTTGGTTCGAGTTTCGCCGTCAGTTGGACTACAAAACGCAATGGCAAGGTGGTTTTTTAGTGGCTGTTCCGCCGCAAAATACCAGTCGAATTTGCCCTTGTTGCGGTATGACCTCAAAGGAAAATCGCCAAACACAAGCCGATTTTGATTGCGTAGAATGTGGCTACAGGGAAAACGCCGATGTAGTCGGTGCGTTAAACGTATTGATGCGAGGGCGAGCAATCGCCCAAGCGTAAAATATCAAGGCAGATAATAATATCAGGGCAGGACGTGTCCGTAGAGCTTGTGAAGTGAACCGCACTGGCGGTCAGCAACAAGAACCCACCGAGAGTAGCCTATTGCTTGCAATGGGACTAGTAGGAATCCCCATCCTTTAGATGGGGAGGATGTCAATTGACGAATGTGGTTGTTCAACAAGCAAGCGGTCAGATTTCTCCCAAACTTTGCAAAATGTGATCAATCTCACAAAATTCATTCTGTTTTATTCCTCAAGTTGCTGCTATGATTAGCACGTTTTATTACATATATTAAGGAAGTTTTATGAACCAATTAGACGCTTTACGCGAAATGACTGTTGTAGTTGCCGATACTGGCGATATTGATGCAATCAAACTATATCAACCAGAAGATGCAACAACCAATCCATCTTTAATCTTAAGTGCTTCTGCATTACCACAATACGCTCCACTAATTGATGAAGCTGTTGCTTATGCAAAAGCTCAAAGCAATGACAAAGCTCAACAACTTATTGATGCGGAAGACAAATTAGCGGTTAATATCGGTTTAGAAATCTTAAAAGTAGTAAAAGGACGTATTTCTACCGAAGTAGATGCTCGCTACTCTTACGATACAGAGAAAACCATCGCCAAAGCACGCAAATTAATTGCTTTATATAATGAAGCAGGTATCAGCAATGACCGTATTTTGATTAAGATTGCATCAACTTGGCAAGGTATTAAAGCAGCAGAGCAATTAGAAAAAGAAGGTATTAACTGTAACTTAACCCTATTATTCTCACAAGCACAAGCTCGTGCGTGTGCGGAAGCAGGCGTTTATCTAATTTCGCCATTTGTAGGACGTATCTTAGATTGGTATAAAGCTAACTCAGACAAAAAAGAGTATGCCCCTGCTGAAGACCCAGGTGTGATTTCTGTCACTTCTATTTATAACTATTATAAAGAATATGGTTATAACACTGTGGTAATGGGTGCGAGTTTCCGTAACGCTGGCGAAATTACAGAGCTTGCAGGTTGCGACCGCTTAACCATTGCTCCAGCACTATTAAAAGAACTCCAAGAAAGCAACCAACCATTAGTTCGCAAACTGGCATTTAACGGTGAAGTAAAAACAAGACCAGAAAAAATGACTGAAGCTGAATTCTATTGGGAGCATAACTCCGATGCAATGGCTGTTGAGAAATTAGCAGAAGGTATTCGCAAGTTCGCTATCGACCAAGAAAAATTAGAAGCAATGCTTGCTAAGAAACTCTAAGTTTGCTTAATTATATTAAGGCTGAATTTAATTAGAACCTAAGTTCAGCTTTTATCAAACCCCGTGCCGTAAAACTCCGTCCTTCAGGGCGGAGACATAAGGCACAAACGGCGTAGTCGTTTCAAAGCTAACTAATC
>NZ_LEKM01000021.1 GCF_009761375.1 Ursidibacter arcticus
AATTATTCTCCACCGCCCTTTTTGCAATATCTGCCCCAGATGCAACCGCTTGTGTGCTATCCCCCACTACACCACTTGCCAATCCACCAGCTAATTGGCTTAGGAAGGTAATGTTTTTCTTCTCCGCCTCGGTTAGTTGGTCGGTTGTTTTGTTCGGGTATAGGGTATTGGTGATGACCATCGCCGCAGCTTCACCCCCTGCACCTGCTACTGCCCCTGCTAGGGCATTGTTGCCTGTGAGTTGGGCTTCTACTGCTCCTAATAAGGCGTGAGCCAGTAAGTTCGCTTCGGTATTGATTGAACCATCTGCATTGGTTGTGTGGTGCTTGATTTGCTCATTTAAATATGGCGAAGCTAACCCTACTGCCGCTTGTCCGAGGTCTTTTGTGGCTAAGCCTTGTAATACTGCTGTGACCGCATCTACTGCTTGTTTCGTTTTACTGCCTGTACCGTATTC
>NZ_LEKM01000022.1 GCF_009761375.1 Ursidibacter arcticus
AAAAACGCCTATTTCAACACATTTAAATATTATTATGGATACCACATTCTTTGGTCGGGAATTTGGTATTTTGGTGATAATGGATAGCGTGAGCGAAAAGGTCGTTTATCACCAACTGGTTAAGACCGAACGAGATGAGTATTACCACGTTGCATTAAATAGATTAAGAGAAAAAGGCTATATTATTCAATCAATTACCTGTGATGGGCGTCGTGGATTGCTTAGGGACTTATTCGATACCCCGACACAGATGTGCCATTTTCATCTCGTTGCAATGGTGATGAGAAAGCTCAGAAAAAAACATAAATCAGCGGCAGGAAAAGCACTCAAAATACTGGTTAAAACCCTCAAAGAAAGCACAAAAAATAATTTTTATCGCCATTTACACCTATGGTATTTAACT
>NZ_LEKM01000023.1 GCF_009761375.1 Ursidibacter arcticus
TCTGGTTTGCTATCTGCTTTCGCTTTTGCGGTGAAAGTGTCGCCTGCGTTGATTTCATCAACTTCAGCATCTGCACCTGCTTTTAGCTCATCTTTTGCACCTTTTTCAACTAGGGTTGCAGTGAAGTTTCCGTCTTCATCGGTTTCAACTTCTGCGACTTTTTTGCCGTCTTTGTCGAAAATGCTGACTTTAGTGCCGGCTGGCTCGCCTTCTACTTTACCTGTAATTACCACTTTATCTGGGTTAGTATCGGCTTGTTCATTTAAGTCGTAACCTTTGACTTCGGTGATTTCAGGTTTACCTGTGGTTTGGTCTGAGCCTGCAATCGCTTTGGCAATTTCCGCATCTTCTGGCGATTTGTTGCCTGCAACATCAATGTTTTGAGCGGTCACTTCTGTGCCATCTTTTACTGCATTTTCTGGAATGGTGACTTTGTCTTGTCCATCAATTGCATCTGGCACAAGTGGGTTGTCACTCTTCCAAGAGCCATCAGGTTGTTTTGTTAAGGTTGCCTCTACAGGAGTATCTTGACCTTCAGGGGTAAATTTGATTTTTAATGTATCACCTGGTACAGCATTTTCAGGTAAAGAAACATCTACGCTACCATCCGCACCATTTGCAGTTACACTTGGTGTTTCAGGAGCGGTTTTATCCTCAAAATCTGTTACCACATCTGTAGTTGGGAGTTCAACAGCATTACTTGGTTGTTTTTCAGGGTTTTCTGCTTTAACAACAAGTGTTTCACCACTTTTCGGTTTTTCTACCGGATTGATTGTGAAGTTACCTTCGTCATCAGTTGTTTTACCTTCACCTAATAAGTTGCCATCTTTGTCGTACACTTTAACTGGCGTACCTACAGGCTCACCTGGTACTTTACCTGTTACTTCGTAAGCATCCACTTTACCGTCTGCTGGGCTATCTTGGTCAATCACTTTGGTGATTTTAGCCGTTGGTTGAGCTGTTTTTGGTACATCAACAGGTTGTGTTGGGTCAGATTCACCTGGTACTTTTACCGTATTAGTTGGTAAATCACCTGCTTCCGCATTTGGTTTTGCTTCTGGCTTGTTGGTGTTACCTGCAGTATCTGCGGTTTCTGCACTAATGGTGCTGCCTGGAGGTGCGACAATAGTTACTGTGCCATCAGGGTTTACCGCTGGTGATTTTGCAGGATCTGTTGGTTCCCACTTGCCTTCATCATTGACTTTGTATTCGTGTTCCACTTTTTCACCGTCTTTTTCTACGGTTACTTTTGTGGTATCACCAACGTTCGCATTTGGGTCAAGGGTTACTTCTGCACCATTTGGTGTTGGCGCAAGTTCCACAGTCGGTGCGGTATTATCGGCTTTGATAATCTCTGCATCAGCAACGGCTATTGGTGCTTCA
>NZ_LEKM01000024.1 GCF_009761375.1 Ursidibacter arcticus
TTTTGTCCATTACACCAATATAAAGCCTTGTCAGAATTAATCCTGACAAGGTCGAACTTCAGAAAATATTACTCTCTAAGTGGTAGTACTCACAGAATTATAAATTTACTTCTAACTTATCATAAGCTCGGCGTGCTTTTTCTAACGCTTTTTCTACACTCTCATCACGAGCAAGAATTACCCCTAAACGGCGATGTCCATTTACCTCTCCTTTACCGAATAAGCGAATATTAGTATGCGGTTCTGCAAGGACATTCGCTAAATTACCAAAAGTAACCTGTGTTGATTTTCCTTCAACTACAACAGCTTTAGATGCCGATGGGCTAATCAATGAAATTTCAGGAATTGGCAAGCCTAAAATAGCACGAGCGTGAAGGGCAAACTCTGATAATTCTTGTGAAATGAGTGTAACCATTCCCGTATCGTGTGGACGTGGCGAAACTTCATTAAAGATCACCTCATCACCACAAATAAAGAGTTCTACGCCAAAAATGCCACGCCCGCCTAAGGCGGTAGTAATTTTTTCAGCAACTTCTTGTGCTTTTTTCAATGCAACATCTGACATTGCTTGCGGTTGCCAAGACTCACGATAATCGCCATCAATTTGGATATGCCCGATTGGTGCAAGGAATGATGTTCCGTGAATATGGCGTACAGTAAGTAAAGAGATTTCATAATCAAATTTAATGAACCCCTCCACAATAACACGACCACCGCCAGCACGGCCGCCTTGTTGTGCATAATCCCAAGCGGTTTGAATATCAGACTCTGATTTGATGACGCTTTGCCCGTGCCCTGAGGACGACATAATAGGCTTAACCACACAAGGAATACCAATTTCTGCCACCGCTTGTTTAAACTGCTCAAGGTTATCGACAAAGCGATATGGTGAAGTTTTTAAGCCTAATTCTTCCGATGCTAAACGGCGGATGCCTTCTCGGTTCATTGTGAGCTTAGTCGCTTTCGCAGTTGGGATAACGTTATAGCCTTCTTGCTCTAACTCTACTAATGTATCCGTTGCAATCGCTTCCACTTCAGGCACAATAAAATCGGGCTTTTCTTTTTCGATAAGTTCACGCAACGCTTTTCCATCAAGCATTGAGATAGTGTAAGCTCGATGAGCAACCTGCTGTGCAGGGGCATTTTCATAGCGATCAACTGCAATGACTTCAACGCCTAAACGTTGTAATTCAATCACAACTTCTTTACCCAGTTCACCAGAACCGAGCATCATAACTTTAGTTGCTTTAGGAGTAAGAGGAGTACCGATTGTTGTCATATTTTGTTCCTTTTTTAGAAAAATTTGAGCCTATTATAGCAAAGCAAACGTTTGCCTTGAATTAAAATAAAAATGGCGAACTATTTTATTTTGTTCGCCATTAGTTTCGTTCGCTATTTTTAGCGGTTATTTTTCCAACCTTTCAGAGCATCGGCGAAATGATCTACTCTCCAAAAGTTGGACTAAACAACCAACTGATTAAGGTGCAGATTTTTTATGACTAAATACAGCCAAAAGTTTAAACATCAGCCCTTGAATAATTGCCTAACTTTTTGTCTACTATGCCTTTTTAAAGTTACTTCAAAATTAACCACATATTTACTATTTATTTTCTCGATAAGCCTTATGCATTGCAATGATAACTTCTCTAACTATCTTTCTTTGTTCTTGAGGCAATTTTAAAAACGTTTCAAATAAAACCTGATCCTGATAACTTGCTGCGGTTTCCCAAATATGTTTGCTTGGCTCTTTTTGCTTTTCAACTTTATTGATCTTATAAGCTGTTTCATTAGAAACTAACTCTGTTAATTCTACCTCTAACCAATCAGCCAATGTACGCAACCGTGCTAAAGATGGCAATGCCTCACCACGTAACCAGCGAGCTACAGCATGCAAACCAATAGGTTTACCATAATGATGTAAGTTAAACTCTCGTTCTAATACAGAGGCCTTTGGTGTAATGCCTTTTTCTACAAGAATTTTCTTTAAGTTTTCTGCAAATAATTTTCTCTCATTCATAATTTAAACACTGTAAAGAGAAAAAATTTTTTAATGAGATCTTGCCTTAAAATTACGTAACTATTAATATAAATCACAATTATAGTTACGCTATAATTAAGTTATAAATTACGTTAAAACCCTGAAAAGGAATACCAAAATGGAAAAAATCTATCTACCTAAAGATTGGGTTTGCAATGGTTCAGAACTCAAACCTAAAAATGGAGGCAGCCGTGATACTTGGATTTACAGTGGAAAAGAACTTAAGGCCAAGATAGGGGCAACCAGCCGAGACACTTGGTTATTTGATGGTAAAGAATTAAAAGCAAAAATTGGTGCTACATCACGTGATACTTGGATAGTTGAAGGAAATGTGATTAAACCAAAAATTGGAGCAACCAGTCGTAACAGCTATGATTTAGATGGATACCCAATCCTCGTTGCTTACGCTCAACTTATTCTAAAATGTTGGTAATTTAATCTATAAAGTGCGGTTAATTTTAACTGCACTTTTCAAAAGAGTATCAAGAATGGAAAGACTAACGAAAGAAATAGAACAACCTTCGTTATATAGTTATATCGTTGCTTACGATTATGGAAATGCACCGAATCCTGATTTCAATATTTGCACCCTCGCCATTTGTAAACCTGTTATTCGTCGCTGTGCAAAAGTTGGCGATATTATTTTAGGACTAAGTCCAAAACGAATGGGAAACCATATTGTGTACTGCATGGCCATAGACGAAATTGTTGAATGGCAAAATTATTACCAACGCTGTAAAAATTCCACAGATCTGAATCATCGAATACCAATAGATAATAACCACAATGGAGACTGTATTTGGATTTACCAAGAAAATGGTGATTATGGTTTATTACCAAGCAAATCAGGTCATACCCGAGAAGATGATGAATATAGGGATCTCCATTCAGGAAAAAGAGTACTTATCGGCAGAAAATATTGGTATTTTGGTTCCAATCACCCTTGCCACTATATTCAATTACCCAATTCCCACCTTTTAACTGGTCGTGGACATAGAAAAATCAGGGAACAACAAATTATTGATGAATTTATTCTGTTTTTTAATGAAGAGTTAAAACAACGAAAAATCTATTCATCAGGAAAATACGGAAACTATTTTGAATGAAAATTATTTTATCAAGAAAAGGATTTGATAGCGGAAAAACAAATGGATGTTTCCCCAGTCCTATTTTACCAAATGGACAAATAATTTCTTTCCCAATCCCCTCATCTAAAAGCGACTTATCTTGGGACGATATAGAAACAGGAGATATTGATCTAAAAGAATTAATTAGCGATTTATTACCTCCAAATTATCTGAATAAAATGCTTCATCTTGATCCTGACTTAAATAGAAAAAAAGAAAAAAGAACAAAAGATTGGAGACCCGCACTCGGACAAGTAAAAGCAGCCGCGGGGCATCTGATTAACCAAAATGTGGGCAAAAATGATTTATTCCTTTTCTTCGGTTGGTTTAGACATATTAAACGCAATAGTCAAACTAGAAAATGGGAATATTATGGGCCTGATTTCCACGCTTTATTCGGTTGGTTGGAAATTGAACATTTGATAGATGTCAAAGAAATGAAAGAGTTGGAAGCCTATCCATTTCTTTCTATTCATCCTCACTACTATCCTGCAAAAAATGAAGAGCATAATCTTATTTTCATTGCTAAAGAGCGATCTGATTTTGTTTTAAATTCATTTGGTGGCGGAATGTTAAACAAGTTCTCATCAGATTTAATACTTACAAAACGAGGAAAACCTCGTTCAATTTGGTCTTTACCAAAATGTTTAGATGCAAGAGAAAACCCAGAGCAAGCATTAAGCTATCACAGCAATCTAACAAGATGGGGAGATGATGCAGATAATCCTGACAAAGTCATATTAAGAACCGTTGCGCGAGGTCAAGAATTTGTTCTAGATACCGCCTATTTCCCAAAAGTTAAAGATTGGGCAATTAATCTTATTAAAAATCACATTTAACAATCACATTTAACAATCTCACTAAGGAAAAATCATGTCTAAAAAAATCTATGCTTGGCTTGGCATATTATTAAGCATTTCATTGAGTTTATTCGTATTGAATAAAGTTTATGAAGATGCCTTACCTAAAATCATCGAAGAAATCAATAACGGAGCAATCGGTGCAATTTTAACAGCGATTGTCACTGTATTCTTACTACAAGGACAGACTGCAACAGAAGAAGAACGCGATAAAAACCTCACTGTGTTTGAGAAAAAACAAGAAGTTTATCACCAGTTTTTAGAAAAACTCAAAGATATTGTAGAAGATGGAAAAGTGCAAATCGCATTAAATAAAGATCCTGTAGATACCATTGATGAATTGAAAGATTTACTTTTCCAACTCTCCTATATCCAAATGCATAGTACAGAAGAAACCACTAAAGCAATTTTTGAGCGAGTAACACATTTAATCAAAAAAATGAATGAATTTATGGCAGCAGGTGAAGATAAACAGAAATTAGTTGCTAATTATTACGCTTCATTCTCTGAAGAACTTTTTAATATTGTTGCTATTTTAAAAAATGATTTGTACAAAACAACCAGCAATCCAATAGCAAAAGAAAGTATCGAAACGCTATTATCGGAATGTGATCTCTTTATCGAAGGTGAAAAACTCGATAAATACGAAATGCAAAATTATTTTTGGAATGAATTACAAACTCAACTTGAAAACCAGGATTTAGATATTGAACGAAAAGATTTTACGCAAGATGTAAACCAATATTACGCTCGAGCAAGAAATCGTCATCGTTATTATGGAATTAAAATTCCTGTTTATACAACTAAAAATGGGGAAATGATTAATTTCAAAGTGGAACTTGATAATGGCATTTATTATGGCTTTCTACGAAATGAAACAATGCTAGATAATTCTGAACAAGAAACACAAGCTATCAATATCATTAAAACAATTTCGCCAGGTTTTAGCAATAGTCAGTGGTGGTTAGGTTGGAAAAACCCTGATAAATACGCTCTCAACTTTTGGACATTAGATAGCAAAGATTTTGAATATTTCAAACATCCACAGCGCCGTACACGAATGATGTCAGAATATGCAAAAGAAATTACAAACTATATTAGACAATTCCAAGTACTTGCCGAAGAACAACAGCTATAAAATAGAATGTAGAAGATCAAACCTCATCTGACAGTCCCCGTTTAAAATTACCGTGTCTGTCAGATCATATTTTCTCGCTTTCTTTTTTGTTTCAACTAATCCACTAACATTTTATTCCTTTATAATACCCCTATCTTTAAATTACTTGTCTTAAACTATGCAACCACTTAATCCATTGCAACCGAATATTAGTCGCCGACTTTTAAGCTCTGCCTCCGCAGCCTTTCTGATTGTAATCTTTATGACGGGACTTGCAGGAGCATTACGTATTCCTGCATTAACCGTTTATCTACATAAAGAAGTTACCAGTGATCCAATGATGGTGGGGTTATTTTATTCCATCAATTCATTAGTTTCGATGATACTCAGTCAAATCGTAGCACACTATTCCGACCGCTATCCCAACCGCAAACTGATTATTGCTCTAAGTTGCGTAATGCAAATGTTTGGCTGTTTGCTCTTTGCCTTTAATCGGGACTATTATGTCTTACTGATTTTAGGCACCTTAATTTTAGGATTAGGTTCTTCCGCATCATCACAGCTTTTTGCACTTTCTCGTGAATATAGCAATAGTCAAAAACGTGATAGCACAATGTTTAATACCGTATTGAGAGCCCAACTTTCGTTAGCTTGGATTGTAGGCCCTCCACTTGCTTATCTACTTTCTGATCAATTCGGTTTTACCTTTATGTATTGTGCTGCTGCCACTATTTTTGCGATGTCGATTATTATTGTGGTCTTGATGCTACCACAAGCGGTAAGTTCCGATCCCCAAATTACAAATCAAAATGAAGATGAACAAATTCGAGAAGAAGGGATTAGTAGTAATCGCAACTCTGTTATTTTGCTCTGCTTTACTTGTCTATTTGTCTGGACTTGTAACAGTATGATGTTTATCAATATGCCAATCTATTTAAGCGAAAGTTTGGGATTATCCGACCGCTTGGCTGGGCTATTGATGGGAACAGCAGCAGCTATTGAAATCCCCGTAATGCTTATTGCGGGCTACTGTACCAAATTTATTGACAAAAAAAGCCTAATGCTCATCGGTATTGTGGCAGGTATTGGCTATTACCTCTGTTTATCTCTTGCTACAACAGAATGGCAACTCATTGCAAGCCAATTACTCAATGGGTTATTTGTCGGCATTCTTGCCTCAATCGGAATGATTTACTTCCAAGATTTAATGCCCTATAAAATGGGAACTGCAACCACACTTTTTACCAATACAGGCTCTGCCAGTTGGGTAACTGCAGGCCCAATTGCAGGAATAATGGCAAGTCAATTTGGGTATCATAGTACCTGGTATCTAGCGATAGGTTTATGTTTTATAGCGTTGATTTTTATGTTATTTGTGAGAAAGATTTAGCCTTAAAGATTAGACAATCGCCTTTAAATAAGCGACAATTCCCACACTTTGGACGCAATTTTGCGTCCATTTTTCTGAACATTTATCTAGCAAAACTATGAGCAACGAAATTAACTATGAAGGCATAGAACAAATGCCGATTAAGCGTTTTACCGAAGATGCTTATCTCAACTATTCAATGTATGTCATTATGGATCGTGCCCTTCCCTTTATTGGAGATGGGCTCAAACCCGTACAACGCCGTATTATTTATGCGATGTCGGAGCTTGGACTTAATGCCTCAGCAAAATATAAAAAGTCAGCTCGCACAGTCGGTGATGTATTAGGTAAGTTCCACCCACACGGTGACAGTGCTTGTTATGAAGCAATGGTGCTAATGGCACAGCCTTTCTCTTACCGCTACCCACTCATTGATGGACAGGGTAACTGGGGGGCTCCTGATGATCCGAAGTCTTTCGCAGCAATGCGTTACACTGAGTCTAAGCTGTCTAAAATGGCAGAGATTTTACTCTCTGAACTTGGGCAAGGTACGGTAGATTACCAACCTAACTTTGATGGTTCATTAGAAGAACCTAAATATCTCCCTTCTCGTTTGCCACATATTTTACTGAATGGCACAACAGGTATTGCAGTGGGAATGGCAACGGATATTCCGCCACACAATATCAATGAACTTGCCGATGCAACGGTAAAATTATTAGATAATCCCACCGCTTGTTTAGCCGATTTATTGACTTGTGTACAAGGCCCTGACTACCCAACAGACGCAGAAATCATTACCCCAAAAGCAGAGATTGCGAAAATTTATGAACAGGGGAAAGGCTCGATTAAAGCACGAGCAGTTTGGACAAAAGAAGATGGCAAGATTGTGATTAAAGCCTTACCACATCAAGCATCGCCATCTAAAGTGATTGAACAGATCGCAACACAGATGCGTAATAAAAAATTACCAATGGTTGATGATCTGCGTGATGAATCTGATCACGAAAACCCAATTCGTATTGTGTTAGAGCCACGTTCTAATCGTATTGATTTCGATGAGTTAATGAACCATTTATTCGCCACAACGGATCTCGAAAAAAGTTATCGGGTTAATATGAATATGCTTGGTTTAGACGGTAAACCTGCGGTAAAAAATCTGCTTACTATTCTAACAGAGTGGCTAGAATTCCGCCGTAATACCGTTACTCGCCGTTTAAATTATCGTTTGGATAAAATTTTAAACCGTTTACATATTTTAGACGGTTTAATGATTGCTTATCTTAATATTGATGAAGTTATTCATATTATCCGTAACGAAGATGAACCGAAACCAGTGTTAATAGCACGTTTTAATTTAACCGATATTCAAGCAGAAGCGATTTTAAATTTACGCCTGCGTCATCTTGCAAAATTAGAAGAGCATCAACTCAATGCTGAGAAACAGAAATTAGAAGAAGAAAAAGAGTATCTACAAGGTATTCTTGGATCAGAGCGTAAATTAAATAATCTGATTAAAAAAGAAATTCAAGCCGATGCCAAAACTTATGCCAGCCCACGTCGTTCCCCATTAGTAGAACGAGCTGAGGCTAAAGCTATTGCCGAAAGTGATTTAACACCAACAGAACCCGTTACTATTATTCTATCTGAAAAAGGTTGGGTACGTTGTGCCAAAGGACACGATATTGATGTGCAATCACTAAGCTATAAAGCTGGGGATGGTTATTTAGCTCACGCTTATGGTAAAAGTAATCAGCCAGTGGTATTCGTTGATAGTACAGGACGAAGCTATGCACTTGAACCGACATCATTACCGTCCGCACGTTCGCAAGGCGAGCCTATTACTAGTAAAATCAATTTACCAGAAGGGGCAAATATAGAATATGTGTTAATGGCTGAAGATCATCGTAAGTTATTGATGGCATCGGATTCTGGCTATGGTTTTATTTGCCAATTTAGCGATTTAGTTTCACGCAACAAAGCTGGTAAAGCGGTAATTTCCTTAACGGAAAATGCAAAAGTACTACCACCGCAATTCATTGACGATTCGGAAGAAAACTTATTAGTTGCAATGAGCAGTGTAGGTAGAATGTTGGTTTTCCCAACGTCAGAATTACCAACTCTTTCAAAAGGTAAAGGAAATAAAATCATCAATATTTCTGCTACTGCAGCAAAAGAACGAACAGAATTACTTGCACGTTTATTAGTGATACGACCAACACAATCTATCGTCTTTGTTTCAGGAAAACGCAAAATTACCCTAAAACCAAGCGATATTGAAAATTATCGGGGGGAACGAGCAAGAAAAGGTTCACAATTAGTCAGGGGATTAAATGTGAATACTGAAGTAGAAATTATTGAGTAATTTGGTGTAATGGACAAAAATGTGGGAAAAAAGTGTAGTTAAGCCTTATACTACAAGTCTTTAACCCACATTTTTGAAAATGAACAAAAAATTGCCCTTACTGCCAAAATACTGTTATCCATAAACACGGATTGAAAAATAATATCCAACGCTATAAATGTCCTTCCTGTAATAAAACATTCACCTTTCAACATAAAATAAATCCTGCTGATATTTGGTTTGATTATTCGCAAGGAAAACAGACCTATAAAGAGCTTGTAATTAAATATAGATTGCGAATTCTCGGCTCGATGGTAACCAGAGATCCCTTTTCCTTTTGGGATACCCCATTTGGGGCGGGAGTTGTGCTGTTAAACGTTTATTTAGCATTACTTTACCAAAGATTATAGAGTATTTTTGTGTCATAATAATAAAGATCTCACATCATTTAATCAGTGAGAACTTTAGCGATTCTTTAATTATGAGGTCCTGATTCGACCATTATATCATTCTGGAATTTTTTACAAATGAACCTTTTTATTGATTTACAACTCGCCTGTGAGAATAGTAATAACCTACCTAGCGAAGAACAATTTAGCCACTGGGTCAATCAAGCATTAACAATGCAAGCTCAAACAGCAGACTACCCCGAAACAGAAATGACAATCCGTATTGTCGATGAAGCGGAAAGCCACGAGCTGAATTTAACTTATCGTGGTAAAGATAAACCAACCAATGTTCTTTCTTTCCCTTTTGAAGTGCCTGATGGCATTGAATTACCGCTATTGGGCGATTTAGTGATTTGCCGTCAAGTTGTTGAAAAAGAAGCGATAGAACAGCAAAAGCCCCTTGATGCACACTGGGCTCATTTAGCTATTCACGGTACATTGCATTTGTTGGGCTATGACCATTTAACGGATGAAGAAGCAGAAGAAATGGAAAGCCTTGAAACGCAGATTATGCAATCACTCGGCTATGAAGATCCTTATCTTAGTGAGAAACTCCCTGAATAGAACTGAAGACAATGAGACAATTAGCAGTATTGCTCTCGGCTGAAGGTATTGATGATTTAATTCAGCCATATTCAGATAAAACACTCTTTATGCAGGGGCAAATTTTTGTTCCTGACCTTGCCCCAATACCTTTCTCTAATGCAAAAACGTTACTTGGGCAAGAATTTCCGTTTGCGATTTATAATATGCAAGCAGAAAATGGGAGCTGTTTTAACTTAGAAGCCTTTGCGATTGTGGCTGGCACTATTCAACGTGGCGGAATTTTGTATTTACTCTGCCCCAAATGGCATAGCCTTACTGAACAAATTGATCTTGATACACTTCGTTGGAATAATGCTCAAGCCATTGCTACACCGAATTTTTACCGTTGGTTTCAAGATCTTTTTCGTGCCTTTCATTTTAAAATTATTCCGCACATTTCTGAGCTTCCCCCTAACGCAAAATGCTCAAAAGATACAGATATTCAGCTCGCTACACAAAAAAATACTCACCAACAGCAAATTATTTTTGAAAAGCTACCGCTTGATCCAGCTAAGGTTCATCTGATCACTGCACCAAGAGGGCGAGGAAAATCAACATTGTCGGGAAAACTTGCTGAAAAATTGTCTCAACAACAGGCTGTGCTAATTACCGCCCGTAGTCATTCCGCTTTACCTAATTTCTGGAAAGGTATTGAAAATAACAAGGTAACTTTTTTTGCACCTGATCGTTTAATTCAAGCGATCGAACAGCAAAGTATCTCGCCAAATCAATGGCTATTTATTGATGAAGCCGCAACTCTCCCTTTGCCAATGCTCAAAAAACTTTGCCACTATTTTGATAAAGTGGTTTTAACCACCACAACGCATAATTATGAAGGAACAGGGCGAGGCTTTTCACTCAAATTTTTGCTACAACTCAACCGAAGTTATCAACAATGGCAACTCACTAAACCTTTACGTTGGGCAGAAGACGATCCACTGGAGCAATTTATTTGTCAGCTACTTTTGTTAGATGATGTGCCTATGCCTAGCTTATCACTCTCACCAAGTGTTCAAACAAAAATTGATTTCTATTATTTGCTTGCCAATGCACACTATAAAACCACCCCTACGGATTTACGCCGATTATTTGATGCCGATGAGCAGCAATTCTACTCCTTAATTATCAATCAAAAATTTATTGCAGGCTGTTGGGCAATAAAAGAAGGGGGATTAGATCACGCTCTTACTCAAGCTATTTGGCGTGGAGAACGCCGACCACAAGGGAATTTAGTTGCACAATATCTCTGCTTTCAAGGGAATTTACCTGATGCTTGCAAACTTCGCTCTTTACGCATTTCTCGGATTGCCGTACAACCCGAATTTCAGCAACAAGGCTATGGCAAGCGGTTAGTTTCGCAAATTATTTTACAAATCTCACCGTTTGTTGATTTCCTTTCCGTTAGCTTTGGAATGAGTGATGAATTATTACATTTTTGGCAAGGTTGTGGCTTTCAGTTAGTACAAATTACCCCGACAGCTGAAGCCAGCAGCGGATTGCAAAGTGCGATGATGATCTACCCGCTTTCAGAACAAGGAAAACAATTCTGCCAACAAGCCAAGCAACAATTTGAGCGAGATTATGCTTTAATGACAGGAAATATCAACGAGAGCAATCGTGAATTATTAGATTATGATTGGCAAAATCTCAACGGTTTTATCAATGCTAAACGCTCATTTTCCAGCTGTATTGCCAGTTTAAAACGGCTTTATTTACGCTATCCGACAGAATTAGCAGACCTTGTACCTCTCTTTAGTCAAGCAAATATAGAACTACCCGCTTATAAAAAAGCGTGGTTGGACAACTTACGCCAAAAGCTAAAGACTTTTTCGTTCTGTGAGTAAGATCACGTTTTTTTTCTCTTCTTTGGAGTATTATTTCACCAACAGTTACCGAAAATGTAACTAAATTTCAATCTATATTCCAAATAGGAGCCTGATTATGAAAAAAACTGTGTTAAGCACACTTGCATTAGCTGTTGGTTTAGGCGTAATGGCAAGCTCAGCTCAAGCGGCTGATCGTGTTGGTGTAACTATCTATAAATATGATGACAACTTTATGTCTTTAATGCGTAAAGAAATTGAGAAAGAAGCAACTCAATATAAAAACATTGAATTATTGATGAACGACTCTCAAAATGCTCAATCAATCCAAAATGACCAAGTTGATGTGTTAATTTCAAAAGGCGTTAAAGTACTTTCTATCAACTTAGTCGATCCGTCTGCTGCTCCAACTATCGTGGGTAAAGCAAAACCAGATGAAATCCCTGTTATCTTCTTTAATAAAGACCCTGGTGAAAAAGTGATCTCTGGCTATAAAAACGCTTACTATGTTGGAACAAACCCACAAGAATCTGGTGTTATTCAAGGTGATTTAATTGCAAAACACTGGAAAGCAAACCCAGCTTATGACTTAAATAAAGATGGCAAAATTCAATATGTGCTATTAAAAGGCGAACCAGGTCACCCTGATGCGGAAGCTCGTACTAAATATGTTATTGAACAATTAAATTCACTTGGTATTCAAACCCAAGAATTATTCAATGATACAGGTATGTGGGACGCAGCACTTGCAAAAGATAAAACAGATGCTTGGTTATCTAGCTCTAAAGCGAAAGATATCGAAGTGATCATTGCTAATAACGATGGTATGGCGATGGGTGCATTAGAAGCAACTAAAGCTCACGGCAAAAAATTACCAATTTTCGGTGTTGATGCGTTACCTGAAGTGCTACAACTTATCCAAAAAGGTGAGATTGCAGGTACGGTATTAAACGATGGTGTAAACCAAGGTAAAGCGATTGTACAAATGTCTGCAAACCTAGCAGCAGGTAAACCTGCAACTGAAGGGACTAAATGGCAATTAAAAGATCGTATCGTGCGTATTCCATACGTTGGTATTGATAAAGACAATCTTGCTGAATTTTTAAAATAAAAAGTTGTAACAGGGGGAGGCTCGCCTCCCCTTTTTTATGAGGTTGGATATGACAGTACAAATTCCACAAGACAGCCAAGTTCTTCTTACAATGGCAAATGTCAGTAAATCCTTTCCTGGTGTAAAAGCCCTTGATCACGCAAATTTAACCGTTAAGTCGCATTCCGTCCACGCATTGATGGGGGAAAATGGTGCGGGTAAATCCACCCTACTGAAATGTTTATTTGGTATTTATGCGAAAGATGAAGGGGAAATTCTTTTTCTCGGCAAACCTGTTAATTTCAAAACTTCAAAAGAAGCATTGGAAAACGGAATTTCGATGGTTCACCAAGAATTAAACTTAGTTCGTCAGCGTAGCGTAATGGATAATTTATGGCTCGGGCGTTATCCATTAAAAGGCTTTTTTGTTGATCACGCCAAAATGTATCGTGAAACAAAAGCAATTTTTGATGAATTAGATATTGATATTGATCCAAAAGAAAAAGTAGCCAATCTTTCCGTCTCTCAAATGCAGATGATCGAGATTGCCAAAGCCTTTTCTTATAACGCAAAAATTGTGATTATGGACGAACCGACATCTTCTCTCTCTGAAAAAGAAGTCGAACATTTATTCACGATAATTGAAAAATTAAAACAACGGGGTTGTGGTATTATCTATATTTCTCACAAAATGGACGAAATTTTTAAAATTTGTGATGAAATTACTATTTTGCGTGATGGCAAATGGATCAACACTGTTCCTGTTAAAGAAACCACAATGGATAATATTGTGGCAATGATGGTTGGACGTGAATTAACTCAACGTTTCCCACCAAAAACCAATACTCCTAAAGAAGTCATTCTGGAAGTTGAAAATCTTACAGCACTTAATCAGCCTTCTATTCAAGATGTCAGCTTTGAATTACGCAAAGGTGAAATTTTAGGTATTGCGGGGCTTGTTGGTGCGAAACGTACCGATATTGTTGAAACGATTTTTGGTGTGCGTGAGAGAAAAAGTGGTAGTGTGAAATTACACGGAAAAGAAATGGCAAATCATACCGCTTTAGAAGCCATTAACAATGGTTTTGCTTTAGTAACGGAAGAACGCCGTTCAACAGGGATTTATGCCAATCTCAGTATTGAATTTAACTCTTTGATTTCTAATATGAAATCCTATATCGGATCTTTTGGGTTACTCAGTAATAAAAAGATGAAAAGCGACACACAATGGGTAATAGATTCAATGAATGTAAAAACCCCATCGCATCGCACCAATATAGGTTCGCTTTCAGGTGGTAACCAACAAAAAGTCGTTATCGGACGCTGGTTATTAACGCAACCTGAAATTCTAATGCTTGATGAACCAACTCGTGGTATCGACATTGGAGCGAAATATGAAATTTATCAACTCATTATGCAATTAGCTCAAAAAGATAAAGGGATCATTATGATCTCATCGGAAATGCCTGAATTATTAGGTGTAACTGACCGTATTTTAGTAATGAGCAATGGTAAAGTTGCAGGGATTGTTGAAACGGCGAAAACATCTCAAGAAGAGATTTTGCAACTTGCGGCAAAATATTTATAAGCTAAAAGGAAATGAATTATGTCCACGCTAACACAAAATAAATCTTTAGATTTTCTCAAACAGAATGCGATTTACTTCGTATTATTGATACTTTTAATCATCATTATTGCCCAAGATCCGAGTTTCTTGAGTTTACGAAACTTCAGTAATATTTTGACACAATCTTCTGTACGTCTAATTATTGCCCTTGGAGTTGCAGGCTTGCTTGTTACACAAGGTACTGACTTATCGGCAGGTCGCCAAGTAGGGCTTGCAGCAGTAATTTCAGCCACCTTGCTACAAGCAATGGACAATATGAATAAAGTGTTCCCAAATTTAAGCGAAATTCCAATTCCCGTAGTCATTCTTGCAGTATGTGCTATTGGTGCGGTTATTGGCTTAGTCAATGGGCTAGTTATTGCCTATCTCAACGTAACGCCTTTTATTGCTACGATGGGAACAATGATCATTGTTTATGGTATTAACTCGTTATACTACGATGCGGTAGGCTCATCTCCTATTGCAGGATTTAACGAAAGTTTCTCTAACTTTGCACAAGGTTTCTTCCGAATCGGATCCTTTAATCTCTCGTATATTACGATTTATGCAGCCATTGCTTCACTCTTAGTTTGGATTATGTGGAACAAAACGCGATTTGGTAAAAATATCTTTGCTATCGGTGGTAACCCAGAAGCCGCTAAAGTATCAGGTGTAAACGTTGCTCGTAACCTTGTTGTCATTTATATGATTGCGGGAATGTTCTACGGTTTTGGTGGTATGCTTGAAGCGGGTCGTATTGGTAGTGCCACGAATAACTTAGGCTTTATGTACGAATTAGATGCGATTGCCGCTTGTGTGGTTGGTGGTGTGTCTTTCGCTGGTGGGGTCGGTACAGTTATCGGCGTTATTACTGGGGTGTTAATTTTCACTGTTATTAACTACGGCTTAACCTACATTGGTGTAAACCCTTACTGGCAATATATCATTAAAGGTAGCATCATTATCCTAGCAGTTGCGATTGACTCGCTTAAATATGCGAAGAAAAAATAATTGAGTCATTTTTAAGGTGAGATTTTCTGAGTTGCACCCCAAAAGTTGGACTAAACAACCAACTGATTAAGGTGCAGATTTTTTTATGACTAAGTATAATCCCAAATTTAAACAGCATATCGTGTATTTCTAGGCTGTAGAACAGCACTTCTCTAATAAACACAACCCCTAACAAGCGGTAAGATCGTGCAACTTTTTTGCAAAATCTTACCGCTATTTCAATCTATTGAAACTGTGAAAAATTACCTCTTAAGATTCTCTATGTAAAAATCTTCAATCTCAAAAAATTAATAAATTGTGATACTGATCACGTTTTCCTCAAGATATATATAAAAATAATTTCCTCCAAGTGAATGGAAGAGTACAATTAAATCGCTGAATTTTTAGGCATTATCAATGTGTTAAATTATTGTCTTTAAACAGATAATAATTTGATGGTATCAAAAGAGGAGAATTTCATGAGGATGGGAAAAATTCCTTATCCAGATTCGTTTACTAAAAACTCTTCGTCCTATTCGAGTTCATCTAGATCTGACAGAGATAGTAATACTGCATCAGGAAGTGAAGGTGAACATCCTTGTAGTTGGAAAAATTTTGGTAAATCCATAACAAATGGAGCTATTACAGGGGCTATTAGTGGTGGGATCGGAGGTTCTATTGCACCAGGGATTGGCACTGAAATAGGGGCTGCTTCAGGAGCTGTAGGTGGTCCATTAGGTTCTGCGGCTGCGAGATATCTAGCACCTAGAATTGGATTTTTAGGTGGAGCCGCTGTTGGTATTGCTGATAAAAAATAGCTGTATCCGATGAAAGATTTAATTCTATTTGTTTTAGTGAATGCCTTGTTTATGTCACAAGGCATTTTCCCTTTTTTTATGTCACTTACATTTTTAATGATGATTTTATTGAAAAGAGTATCAAAAATTAACAATGTCCCCCAAAAAACATTTAAGATGGTAATTGAATTTAATTTAATTATAACAGTATTACTTGGTATATATTACGCATCTTTACTATAGATATTTATGTTTAGAAAAGAAGCCTTAGAACATCAAAAATGGAAAAGTACAGCGGTATTACTTTCATCAGTACCGAGCTGGCTAGTTTTTCTATTGTCGTTCACAATCATTGTTTCTTTTATTCTATACATAACCTTTAGTAGTTACACTCGCCGTGAAACTATTTTAGGTGAGGTAGTGATGCAACCTCACCCTATAATTCTTTCCGCTTCAAAATCAGGCTATATTTCAGAGCGTTATGTTGAAATCAATCAGCCGATTAAAAAGTCAAAAGCGTTTCGTCTCGCTAACTATTTTTTTATTTAATAAAAATAAAGTTCTGAAGTAGATTTCTCCCCAGTTTCGTATTATTTTAGTAGGTATATAGAAATCATTATTTTTTCGAAAAAGAAATAGGAGTGCTTTTATCATTTTATTGTTCTTTATCAATGTTTCTTTACTGTATATTGTTTATCATAACTTCGATGAATTTTTATCACCATTTAATTTGATTTTTCACTTAACCAAATTAAGGAGTTTTCTATGAACGATTTTGTTAAAGAAATTATGTTATCTGAAAATTTAGGAAATAATAAGAGGTTATACAGAAAGGCGATAAAATATCTTTTGTTAAGTGGATTTGACCAAGGAATAATAGGAAATTTAACTACTCTTGATGACAGTGAGGATCATAAACCATTATGTGGAATATATCATTAGTATTTAAAACGTTTCTATTTTTAGTATTTTTTACTTGTATCAGCTCCCTATCTGCAAAATATAATAGTATCCTTTTAGATAAGAATAAAGATGAGCTTATAATTTATTATAATATACCTAGTGCCAATTATATTGAGATCGATAGTCATTATGATAATATATTGATTAAAGGCAAAACATTTACAACATCAATGGATGGAAAGTTCAAGATTACACTTAATATAAAATCAGAAGTATCTAGAGAGTTTTATGATCCTCTTAGAGTTTATAGCAATGGTGAGTTCTTGTTGTATAAGGACTATTTATTACCTAAAACTATTAGGTATGAAAATGGGACTGTAGTAAACAAGATACAGGATACATACCCAAACTTTTCTATTTTGGAAAATGATGAATATATTTTGGGCAATAGATATATTTTTTGGGGAGATGAAAAACCTATAAAGATTCTTGGATTAGAAAAAAATAGAGACTTGAAAGAAAATATACTCAAAGTATACAAAGAAGTGTTTAATTATTATTCTAATGTTTTTGGACATATTATTAAAAAGAAACCTGTCGTTGTTATAGATTTTACTGAAAATGGAGGAGATTTTCATTATAAAGGGGATGTTTTAGATGATTTTTTATCTTATAACGTATTAAACGTATCCAAACTAGATAAAGGTAAATATCATCAAATATATAGTTTTATTGCTCATGAGATATTTCATATATGGAATTCATATGAACACAATCATTTCGGTAAATCTTGGTTGCATGAAGGCAGTGCCGAGTATTTTTCTATAAAGAGTTTATTTAAACTAGGTTATGTCGATGCTCACAAAGTCGAAAGTATACAGCGAGCATACTTAAATGCTTGTTATAGATATTATAAAGATAATAGTAAGAAGATAATGAATGAAAATAATTCTGATTTTTCTATTTATGTTTGTGGAAATGCCTTACATATTTTATTAGAAAAACTTGAAAACGAAAATATAGTATTAGATATATGGAAAATTTTATTTAAAGATAGTTCTTACAATTCTGATGATTTTATTTATTCAATAAAAAAGCAGCCTTCAATAAAAAAAGAAACTATAGCTAGAATATATGATTTTATTTATAGAGAGGGTGGGGTTGTTAGATCAATAGAACTTTTGAGTGGTAAGTAGTATCTTTTTTCTATTGGAATATTTATGTTTAGAAAAGAAGCCCTTGAATATCAAAGATGGAAAAGTACAGCGGTGTTACTTTCATCAATACCGAGCTGGCTAGTTTTTCTATTGTCGTTCACAATCATTGTTTCTTTTATTCTATACATAACCTTTGGTAGTTACACTCGCCGTGAAACTATTTTAGGTGAGGTAGTGATGCAACCTCACCCTATAATTCTTTCCGCTTCAAAATCAGGCTATATTTCAGAGCGTTATGTTGAAATCAATCAGCCGATTAAAAAAGGTGATCCTCTGTTTAAAATTACCCTAGATCGAATAACGGATAGCGGTAACGTTGGTATAAATTCTATCAATGCAATTAAAGAGCAAATTAGTAAGTTAGATCGAGTAATTGAATTGGTAAAAGCTAACCAAGTTGAAACTTTAACTAATTTAGAGAAACAGATCGCCAAGAATCGTAAAATCTATACAGATACAGAAAAATATTTTGCAGAAGTATCAAAAAGTACGGAAGAATATCATTTAACCCTGAAAAAGTATGAAGATTTAATGAAAAAGGGTTATTCAGCCAATGATGAGGTTGCTCTACAGCGTTCTCGTTATTTTGATCAGAAATCGTTACGAAATAGTTTACAAGAAAAGCTGATTCAGCAAGAGTCAGCAATTCTTAGTCTTGAAAATGAAATAGAAAGTCGAAAAACAGATTTCCAAAATCAGATTATCCGTTATGAGCTACAACAAAATGACCTTGAGATTCGGTTGTTAGAATTTGAGTCTGTATCTGAGTTGATTATTAATGCTCCAATGGATGGTTTAGTTGAGTCGGTTAGTGTAACTGTCGGGCAAGTAATTCGAGAAGGCGACGCATTAGCACAGATGATACCTGCTAACAAAGGAGAATATCAGCTAGTGATGTGGGTGCCGAATAGTGCGATTTCGTTTATAAAACCTAACGACAAGATCAACATTCGCTATGAAGCCTTTCCTTTCGAGAAATTTGGACAGTTTAATGGAGTAATCAAACACATTTCAACAGTGCCAGCTTCTCTGCAGGAACTGGCGTTCTACAAAAATATTCCTGTAGCTGATCCAAATAATCCATTATATAAAATTACGGTAGCAATTTCGGATCAGAAGGTGGAATATAATAACACTTCACTCGCATTTTTAAGCGGAATGAAAGCGGAAGCAACGGTTTTTCTTGAAAATCGTAAATTGTATGAATGGATGCTATTTCCACTCTATAACCTAACAAAAAATATGGAAAGTCAATAATGTTAGATAAGCTCAATTTCTCTTTTTTCAAAAAAGTACCTGTTGTATTGCAAACAGAGTCGGCTGAATGTGGATTAGCCTGTTTAGCAATGGTAGCTGGCTATTATGGCGGTGAGTCCAATCTATTTCAGCTTCGTAGCAAATATGGTGTTTCTTCCAAAGGTGCAACGTTAAGAAACCTTGTAGATATTTCCTCTGATCTTAAACTTATTACTCGCCCACTTTCTCTTGAACTTGACGAACTTAAATTATTACGTTTACCTTGCATTTTACATTGGGATTTTAATCATTTTGTGGTCTTAACCAAAGCCACAGATCGCTATGTAGTTATCCACGACCCTGCATTTGGTAAGAAAAAAATCTCGCTAACCGAATGTTCGAAACATTTCACTGGTGTTGCCTTAGAGGTTTGGTCAGATGTGAGGTTTAAAAAGCCCAAAAATCGTGAAGAAATCAGCCTCTATGAAACCTTTAAGAATATCTCTGGGATTAAAGGGGCATTAGTTAAAATTTTCTCGCTCTCGATTTTAATTGAGTTGATCGCCTTATTGATGCCGATTGGCACACAACTTGTAATGGATCACGTTTTACAAGCAAAAGACCAATCGTTACTGCTAGTAATTTGTCTTGGGCTGTTCCTATTCACCTTTTTTCGAAGTGCAATCAGTATGTCTCGGGCGTGGATTTCGCTCAAAATGAACTATCTGATTGATTTTCAATGGACAAGCAGCTTTTTCTCGCATTTGCTCAAACTTCCCCTTGATTTCTTTGAAAAGCGACAAGTTGGCGATATTCAATCAAGATTTTCATCCCTTAGAACAATTCAAAGTACGCTAACTAACAGCATAGTAACAACGATTATTGACTTGATAATGACCGTCAGCGTGGTGATTATGATGTTTCTCTACGGTGGTTGGCTGACGTGGGTGGTTATTGCCTTTTCTGTAGTTTATTTGTTGCTTCGTTTAGCTACTTACCTGACTTATCGTCAAATTACTGAAGAGCAAATCATTAAAAATGCCAAAGCTAGCTCGCATTTTATGGAAACACTCTATGGTATAGCTACCTTGAAATCACTTGGATTGAACAAAAAACGAGAAGAGCATTGGATGTCGCTTAACGCAGATGCTTTCAATACCTCTATTCGTGTAACGAAGCTTGATATGTTCTTTTCAGGTGTTCATACATTTATTTCAACCCTTGAACAAATTATGATTCTATGGATTGGGGCGACAGCTGTAATTGATAACGTAATGACGATAGGAATGTTTATGGCATTCAACGCCTATCGAGGATCATTTTCCTCACGAATGGGTAGCTTGATTAACATCTTTTTCGATTTCAAAATGCTTTCACTACACCGTGAACGAATTGCTGATATTGCTTTAGCGGAAACAGAGCAAGACGTTTATCAACCTCAAGCGGTAGGATTAGATGAAGAATTGCAAGGAGCATCTATTACAGTTAAAAATCTTACCTTTCACTATGACCAGTTTTCTCCTCCTGTATTTTCAGATCTAAATTTAACGATACAAGCGGGGGAAAGTGTAGCAATTTCTGCAAAATCAGGTTTTGGAAAGACCACATTGCTCAAATTGATGGCAGGGCTTTTAAAACCAACTAAGGGAGAAATTTACTTTAATAATATCGACATTAAACAAATTGGTACAACAAACTACCGACAGCATATCGCCTGTGTACTGCAAGATGACAAATTTTTCTCAGGTTCTATATTAGAAAATATTGTTAGCTTTGAAGCCAAATATAACCGTGAATTTGCCATTGAGTGTGCCAAATTAGCACAAATTCACGATGAAATAATGACAATGCCAATGAACTATGAAACTTTGCTTGGCGAACTTGGTAATAATCTTTCAGGAGGACAACGCCAGCGGTTATTTATTGCTAGGGCATTGTATAAGAAACCCAAAATTCTCTTTATGGACGAAGCAACCAGCCATTTAGATGAAGATAATGAGCGAAAAATTAACGAAGCAATAGGAAAGTTAGCAATTACGAGAGTGATTGTAGCCCACCGAGAAACAACGATAAAATCAGCGGATAGAATTGTAAATATGTGATCTTGACCACTGTTTTTTCAATGTGACCTATTTATGATGATTTTACGTTGGTTTTTATTAATAAAGGAGGAAATAATTGTCTAGAAAACTTAATTATTTTATTACAGTTATTACTTTAGTTTTAGTAAATTTTTTTTAGATTTTATTGAAGTTACTCATATTGGATATAGATTTGTTATTTATATGATAGTTCTTTTTGTATTTGTGTGGGTAACTGAGATAATAATTAAAAAATTTAATAAAGTGAGGATAAATAATTATGAAAAACCTTAAAGAAGAAGACCTAAAATTTGTTTCTGGAAATGGGATAGGTGAACAAATTGGAGGAACTATTGGAGCTGCAGGAGGAGCTACTCTTGGTGCTTTGAGTGGCAGTGGAGTTGGTTTTCTTGCATTGGGTGATACTTATGTAGCAGTGATAGTTTATTAAATCCACTAATTTAAATTTTCCATCAGGCACACAATAACCCATAGGTTAAAATTGTAAATAGAATGAGATGAGATAGCAAAAAATATATTAAATTTAACTCTAATCCAAGAAAAAACTAAAGCACTAATAGAATGAAGGAAAAAATATAAGAATGAAAATTCATATATAGATTCAAAATGTAATATGGAAAATATAAATGCAGATAGTATTAAATACAATCTAAAATTTTTTATGAAAAATCTAATAGACTTTACTTTAGTACTGATAATAAAGTACTGAGACATTGCATAAACTAGAAAAAATAATACATACAATGGATAAATTTTAAGTTTAAGTAAGATAGAAAAAAAAGGATGTGATATTGAAAATTGTGGTTTTCTCATTGGGTATCTAAAAAAGAACTCCTCTAAAATAGGCGTTATTATAATCAATTCAATAAGCTCTTCATTCAATATAAATGAACTAAAAATTTGCGGGGATACTTCTTGTGTAAATAAAAGAATGATCAAAAACGAAAAAGAAGTATGTACTAGCGACAACTGAAAGACTTTAATAGACATATCTTGTAGAGTAATAGTTTTCTTCTTAAAGTTGGGATTTAAAATAAATCTATATATTTCTATGAATGTTGCACTTCTTTTAATAAAAAATAGTAAAGCTAATAAGAGAAATAAAACTATAACTTTAATAATGTATTCCATACTATTTATCCTAAATCTGAAGAAGAAAATAGAACATATTAAATGCTCTATTTTCTTGATTTATTATTAAGGTTGCCAATTCTCCTTCATATGTGGCGGTTCATATCCTGTTTTATCCTTAAAATCTTGGTATCCTTTAGATATATCTTCCGCAGTATCTACAATATCTCTAATAGTATCATATTTTTCATAAGCTTCTTTTACTCTATCTGCTACACCTTTGTCACTTGATTTATTATCCTTATCGCTAGGGGATTTATCACGTTTACCTCCTCTATGTTTTCCACCAGAAACGATGTCTAATTCAGTATTGTGTAAACTTTTCATACAAGACTCCTTTAAATTAAGCAAAGATAGTTGCAACTCATCAAGTTGTAGAAAAATGCTACTCCAAAATAAGGTATAAAAATGTGATACACTTCACAAAATGAAAAAATATATACAAAAATAGTATGTTTTTTGACTTGGTTCAATGGGGAAATATTATCTTTATGGTCGAAGCAACCAGCCATTTAGATGAAGATAATGAGCGAAAAATTAACGAAGCAATAGGAAAGTTAGCAATTACGAGAGTGATTGTAGCTTACCGAGAAACAACGATAAAATCAGCGGATAGAATTGTAAAAATGTGACATATATCACAGATTTCTCTTAATAAGAGGGGTAGACTTATATTTGCTTACTAAATGAGCGAAGATGTTTTTTCTTGCAGATATTATGGCGTTAATTATGGGACTCTTTCTTACTATTATGAAATTCATATCATATATAGAATAAGTATTGGAGAGAACATAATTAATCACGATAGAAAATTGGTTTTTTGCATGATTTACAAGTGAGGCTTTTGAGAGAGCTATAAAATATTGAAGAGGAATCATTTTATGGTTAAAAAAGTTATTGCAGTCTATATATTGATCATTTCATTTGTGCTTATGTTAATTTCTCGCCATTATTTTCCAGAATGGGGAGTTCTTAGTATGATTCCTATAGGTGCTATTGGTTATTATTTCTATGGTAAACTAATGAAGGAGAGTCGTCATGAAAATTCTTAAATCAACAGAAATAAATTCAGCGTAGTGTACCACTACAACAATCCAAGCAAGACCAGTATGTTTGGATTGTTGAAATTCTCTGGCTGGTCTGATAGCTATTGAGAGAAGCTACTTTTGGCGTTGAGTAAAAAAAGTATGCAGTTGCTTGACGCATAGAGAAACAATGTTGAAATCTACCGATAAAATCGTAAAAATGTGAGGTATGTCACAAAACATCAAATTAAAACGGAATATAGTATAATTGCTCAGAGGTGATGATATTATTGAAGTGAGGAGGGATAAACTTGTCGAAAAATCTAATATGGCTACTAATAGCGATTACTTCTTCAAGTACGACAATCTTTTTAAGCTATCTTGGCGTTGCTTGGATATATAGACTAATCATATCTACTGTAACGGTTTTTGTAGTAATTGGATTAGTATATTTAATAACAAAACACCTTTACATAAAAAGGTAAGGAAAGGTTCTTATGAAAAATTTAGAAGAAAAAAATTTATCTTTGGTTTCTGGTGGTATTTCTAAGAAAGATGAAGATTCAATTGTTGAATTCGCTGGTAATGTTGGATCTACGATCGGTGGTACACTAGGTCCTGGGGCTCAGAACTAGGTAAGGCATTTTTAGAAGCTGCAGCCAGAGATCAAATTAAAAACCCTGAGAGATGGGAGCATCCAGAATATAGCAAACCTTGGGATCCTTATGAGAAAAAGGATTCTAGCAATAGTAGTGACAAAGGTGGATCATCTTCAAGAGTCATCTGTACGCACTTCTACCAAAAAGGTATGCTTTCACGTGAACTATGGCGTGCGGATATGGAATACACGCTTAAACATTTACCGCAATCAATGGTGAATGGTTACCATTTATGGGCAATTCCTTACGTCAGATTAATGCGTAAATCGCCTTTAGCTGAAAAAGTGATGTACCCAATTGCATACCATCGTGCTAGAGAAATTGCTTATCAACTGGGATATTTAGAAAAAGGCTCAATAAGAGGTAAAATCTGCAGAGCTATTTTAGAGCCAATTTGTCTATTTTTAGGAATGTTTACGACAGAGAAAAAATACCAAGAATTGTGGCGTAATGCTTGATTTAGGTTAAAGAGAAAATGATTTTTCTCTAATGTTTTTTGGATTTCGGGAGTAAACACAGAACAGCACTTCTCTAATAGACACAACCCCTAACAAGCGGTAAGATCGTGCAACTTTTTTGCAAAATCTTACTGCTTTTTTATGTACCCAATTTCTATTTCTCATCATATTGAAACCGATCTTCTGATTGTTGGCACTGGCATTGCAGGTTTGGCAAGTTGTGTAGAAGCCAATGCCAAGCAAATCCGTACAGTGTTAATTAGTAAAGCACCCATTGGCAGTGGAGCGAGTTATTTTCCCCTTAAAGCGACTTTAGGTATTCAAGTGACAGGTGATCAGGACGATCACGCTAAATTTAAAGAAGATATTGACCGAGTCGCACAAGGAATGAACAACCCTAAAATTGTGCAAGCCTATATTGAAGATTCCGCACAAGCAGTCGAGCTATTAGAGCGGATAGGTTTTCGCCCTTGGAAACGCAATGATAATCGCCCTGCGTGCTTTGCCAAATATGCTCGCCCGATCTATTTGATTAACCAGTGGAAAGAAGCTGCCGAACGAGCCAAACAGATTATTGAGCAACAGCAAACTGAATATTACGAAAATGCCACGTTGTTGCACATTGTAGTAAAACCGAATGAATCCCAACAGAATGTGGTGCAAGGGGCAATTTTCTGTCATAAAACAAGCGGTGAGATGCAGTATATTTTTTGCAAAACATCGCAAATTATTCTTGCCACAGGGGGGATTGCGGGCTTATATAAAGATAACCTTTACCCTGCCGATGTGATTGGTTCTAGCCATTATATTGCTCAACAAGCAGGGGCAAAGCTGACGAATTTGGAATTTATTCAATTTATCCCGTCTTTTGTTGAACCTAAATACAAAGTATTGTTTGGCGAGCATACTTTAAAATATGTGACTAAAGTAACGGATAGCCAAGGCAATGATCTCTTTGCTCACCTTTCACCTGATGCTTTTAAGCAGATGATGCGAGAGCGGAGTGATTATGCCCCGTTTAGCGTTGATTTTAACTGCGTTGAATTTGATTTAGTGATGATGAAACACTTGCTTGAAAACCCACAGGAAAAAGGTGTTTATCTACACTACTCGGCGGATTTATATCAAGATCAAGAAGAATTTTATACGGTTTATCTAAATTGGTTAAACAATGAAGTCGGTATTCATTTATTGCGAGATAAAGTTGCGATTGCCCCTTTTGCACATAGTTGTAATGGGGGGATTGTGATTGATGATTATGCAGAAAGTGATGTAAAAGGTTTATTTGCGGTCGGGGAAGTTTCATCTTGCATTGAAGGGGCAAACCGTTTAGGCGGTAACTCCGTTGGCGGAAGTTTAGTTTTTGCCAAACGAGCGGTTAAACGCATTTTGCAAAATTTAGCCCAAAACCCACCGCTTACCACGACATTTTCAGCTCAAGATTGGGAAAATTATCTTGCCACATTGGTTAATCCGCAAGGTGATGAAAGTTTAAGTGCAAGCCAACTGCTTTTGATTATTCGGGAACTAATGGCTCGTTTTGCTAATGTTTATCGTACAACGGAAAACTTAACAGCATTGCTAGATAGTTTGAAAATGCTGGAGCAACGCTATCAGCCACTAGCTTTTCATCAGCATCAAGGCATTGAAATTTACTATGCGTTAAAAACCGCACAAGCCGTAGTAAATGCAATGTTACAACGAGAAACCAGTTTAGGTTCTCACTTTAGGTTAAAAGAAAATGAAAGTTTCGCTTAATTCGGGCTACGCAAACGTTTTCTTTTTTTGTAAAATAGCACCTGTTTTTGCCAAATAGGCATTTTTTGAGGTTTTATGGTTGATTTTATTATTATCGGAATTGTGGTTTTTTCAGTCCTTGTCAGTTTATGGCGAGGATTTGTTGAAGAAGTAATGTCTTTGGCAGGGTGGATTATCGCCTTTTTTATCGCCAGTAAGTTTTATCCTGCAATGGCGAATTTACTTCTTCAAATTGATTCAGTTTATTTACAAAATTCAGAATATCTACGCAACGGCATTGCCGCAGCAATCTTATTTATCGCAGTGTTAATCGTCAGCGGTATTATCAATGCGTTAATCGGGCAATTAGTCAGCAAGACAGGCTTATCAGGCACAGATAGAGTGCTTGGTGCTGGTTTTGGTATTTTGCGTGGTATTTTTATTGTTGCAGCGATACTGTTCTTTTTAGACACCTTTACCAGTTTTGCTCAAAGTGAATTATGGAAAGAATCTAAATTGATTCCCCATTTTGATTTTATTGTGAAATGGTTTTTTGAGCATTTTGAGCAGTTAAAAGTAAATTCAAGTTTTTTAAAATCGGCTAACTAGAGGTTATTATGTGCGGAATTGTTGGGATTATTGGTCATTCCCCCGTAAATCAAGCTATTTATGATGGCTTAACATTATTACAACATCGTGGGCAAGATGCCGCAGGTATTGTTACCATTGATGAAGAAAATCGTTTCCGCTTGCGTAAAGCAAACGGCTTAGTCAGCGAAGTTTTTCGCCAAGAGCATATGTTACGTTTACAAGGTAATGTCGGTATCGGACACGTTCGCTACCCAACAGCAGGTTCATCAAGCGTATCAGAAGCACAGCCTTTCTATGTAAATTCACCTTATGGTTTAACGCTTGTGCATAATGGAAATTTAACCAACAATGCCGAGTTAAAACAGCGATTATTTACACTTGCAAAACGTCACGTCAATACCAATTCAGATTCTGAAGCTTTATTAAATATTTTTGCTCATTATCTTGATCAATACCCAGCAGAGCCACTCACGCCAGACAATATTTTTGAAACAGTGCGTAAAACGAATAAAGTCATTCGTGGTGCTTATGCGTGTTTAGCAATGATTATTGGCTATGGAATGGTTGCATTTCGTGATCCTTATGGTATCCGCCCATTAGTATTAGGTAAACGTGAAGAAAATGGCAAAACCGAATATATGTTCGCCTCTGAAAGTATCGCTTTAGATATTGTCGGTTTTGAATATGTGCGTGATGTTCAACCAGGTGAAGCGATTTATATTACCTTTGATGGTCAATTCCATTCCGCAATTTGTGCAGATAATCCAAAACTAAACCCTTGTATTTTTGAATATGTTTATTTTGCACGCCCAGATTCTGTTATTGATGGTGTATCTGTATATGCGGCTCGTGTTCATATGGGACGTTTACTTGGCGAGAAAATCGCAACACAATGGCAAGATATTTTGCCTGAAATTGATGTGGTTATCCCAATTCCTGAAACATCAACAGACATTGCATTACAGATTGCGAACGTACTCAATAAACCTTATCGTCAAGGTTTTGTGAAAAACCGCTATGTTGCTCGCACCTTCATTATGCCAGGGCAAGCACAGCGTAAATCATCGGTACGCCGTAAATTAAACCCAATCACGAGTGAATTTAAAGATAAAACAGTCTTGTTGGTAGATGATTCTATCGTGCGTGGTACAACATCAGAGCAGATCGTTGAAATGGCTCGTCAAGCGGGAGCGAAAAAAGTGTATTTTGCGTCCGCCGCACCAGAAATTCGTTATCCAAACGTATATGGTATTGATATGCCGACTTGCGAAGAATTAGTTGCTTATGACAGAAGTGTCGAACAAGTTGCCGAAATGATCGGTGTTGATCGCCTTGTTTTTCAAGATTTAAGTGATCTATTCAAATCTGTTCAGCTTGAAAACCCAGCAATTCATAATTTTGATGCATCAGTCTTTACTGGTGAATACATTACGGGTGATGTTGATAAAGAATATTTAAATTGTATTGCTCAAGCGAGAAATGATAAAGCCAAAGCAAAACTTGCTCAACAAGCAACTAACTTAGAAATTCATAACGAAAGCTAATATATTTATAATGTTCCATCAGCTCAAAATAGCCTTATGCGATTTTGAGCTGTTTTTTTATGATTTATTCCTAACCTAAAATCATCACAGAAAAACTAATAAAAGGAATAAAAGGGAGCTTGGTTAATTGTTTTTTTGTCGCAAGATAAAAAATCAGTGAATAGCCTATACCTGCCACACTTGCAATAAACAGTAGCCAACAAAATTGTTCTAATGAAAATAAAGGCGATAGAACAATGAGTAAAATTATATCCCCTGAACCTAGTGCTTCTTTTTTCAAAATATACTTAATCAATAAAGCGAGTAAATTAAAAAAGAGGATAGCAATAAATAAAGTAAAAATCCGCTCGTAGAGAAAATAAGATTGATTAAAGAGTAGCTCTGTTATAGTAAGTAGAAGAATAATAGCAATATAGTGTATATCAGTTAAGTAATAATAAATATCAATAAAAGAGAGATAAATTAGAATAAAGATAATCAATAAAATAAATATTGAGTATGAGCTAAATAGTGAAAATAATAGAAAGAGTAAGCCCATTAAATAGAAATATGCAAATGGCTTAGGTTGTAATTTTGAGTGTTTAACAAAATCAGCTTGCGTCATTTCATAATCAATAAGGGTTGTAACATCTTGAAAAATAGCGTGGTTGATTTTATGTGGAAATTGATAGAATGCCCTTTTAAACCAAAATAGCATTGAGCAAGCAATCATTAATTTTAAACCGATCATTCTACTAATGCCCCCATATCAAAAATTGGTAAATAAAGCCCAAGCATAATTGTGCCGACAATTACCCCCATAATCAGCATTAGCATAGGCTCAAGCAATTGTGAAAGTATATCAATTTGATAATCCAGTTTTTGCTGATATATCTCACTAATATGATGCAGCATTTGGCTAAGATTACCGCTTTTCTCACCAATAGCGATCATCTGTATCATTTCATTATCAAATACAGTCGGATTAAGCCCTTCATAAAAGCGGTAGCCTTGTTGTAATAATTGGAGCATAAACCTGACTTCTTTTTGTAAAATTGGGTCATCGCTTTGTGTATGCTGAAAAGCATTCAAAATTTGGTTTAAACGAATATGTGCATCAAGCATTAAGCGACAATTTTGGCAAAAAAAGACAATTCTAGCTTGTTTAATAATTTGGTTAAATATCGGTAATCGGCTTAATAATAAGAATTTAGCTCGTTTTAATAATGTTGTTTTCTTATTTATAAAATAAAGAACAAAGCATAATATAAGCGTAAAAATAAATAATCCATAAATTGTATTAGTTAGAAATTGTGAAAATGAAAAGAGTATTTGCGTAATAAAAGGTAATTCTTTCGCTTTATTTGCATAGAGTTCAGCAAATTGTGGCACAATAAAAATAAGCAATAATAAGGATAGGCTTATTGAAATAAATAAAATCATCGCAGGGTAGAACAGAATTTTTTTGATTTTTTTATTTAATTTATCTGATTTACTGCGAGATTCTGCCATATTGCATAAAATTGTGGTTAAGTTACCGCTTGTTTCTCCCATCTTAATCAGTTGGACTTCTTGATGAGATAAATAAAACGGCAGTTTTTCTAAAGCCTGAGAAAAAGAGTAGCCAGCTTCAATCTGTACAATAAGATGTTGCAACCATTGAAATAAGCGAATCTGTTGGCAATTTTCCTTGATCATCACTAATGCCTGCTTTAGTGGAATGTGGGCTTTAATCAGTAATGCCAGTTGATGAATAATTTGAGTAATATCATCTTGTTTAGGCGGTGTTGGGATCACAAAATTTCGCTGCATACGAATATGGCTAAAGCCTTGAGCCAAAAGTTGTCTTTCGGCTTCATCTCGATGGCTTGCAAGCAGTTTCCCTCGCTGTTTTTGCTGAAATCGGTTTAGTCCTTTCCAGCGATATTCATAAATACGCCCTACGGCTAAATCTTTATTCATTCCCTAGCACCCTTTCTACTTCAGCTAAATTAGTCTGTTGATTAGCAATTTTCTCTTTAGCACTCTCAAACAGTGTTGGAAAATCTAAACAAGCGGTCTGTTTCTCAAATTCTTTTGCAGATCGGCTTAAAAATTGATAAACGCCTATTCGCCCTTTATAGCCTTGATAGCAATGAGAACAGCCTTTGCCTACGCATTGGCGGCATATTTTTCTGACAAGTCGTTGTGCAATCACTAAGAGTAGGGCGTTTTTGATTTCATATTCTTGAATACCTAACTGAGTAAGGCGTTCTACCGCAGAGAGTGCATCGTTGGTATGCAATGTAGAAAGAACCAAATGTCCTGTTTGTGCTGCACTTAATGCCATTTTTGCACTCTCTTTATCACGAATTTCCCCGAGCATAATGACATCAGGATCTTGACGTAAAAAAGTGCGTAATAGTCGGCTAAAATCCAGTTGAATATTAGGGTTTACTTGTGTTTGGATTAAGCCATCAATCTCAATTTCAATCGGATCTTCTGCGGTAAGAATATGTTTTTCGGTTTGGTTTAAATGGCTTAACGCACTATATAGCGTAATACTTTTACCACTCCCTGTTGGCCCTGTAACCAGTATCAAACCTTGTGGTTGTTGTAGGGCATTAAGCAAAAGCTGTTTTTGGTTGGTGTTAAAGCCAAGATCTGAAAAATCAAAATGAGTAGGTTTATTTTTCTGTAAACGCAAAACGGCTTTTTCACCGTAGTTTGTCGGCAAGGTTGATACCCTAAAATCTAAAGTATCAGAAAGTGCGGTTGTAAAACTAAATTGTCCGTCTTGCGGTAGGCGAGATTCGCTAATATCTAGTTTGGCAAGTAATTTAATTCGAGAGAGAATTCGCTGACTAAAATGGTGTGAAAGCGTTTTATAAAGATGCAAAACACCATCAATGCGTAAACGAATAACTAAACGATCTTGTCTAGGTTCAATATGTATATCTGAAACTTGTTGGGTAACACAAGTTTTAAACAGATTATCTAAAATCTGGATAATGGGATCATTTAAGTCTAAATGTTCACTACGATGCTCAGTGTAGTCATAATGTTCCGTATTTTCATAGTGTATTGTTTGTTGTTCGGGAGAAAGTGCATTCAGCAAGTATTTCAGCTCTTCGCTGGCAATGATGACAGGTTCTATCTGCTTATTATGCAAGAAAGCGAACATCTCACAAGCACTGAGATTATTTTCATCATCAATCGCTAACCACAACGTTTGTATATTTTCTTGTACAGGAATGGCTAAATAGCGTTGCAACAGTTGCTTTTCTTGGCAATTACGTTGCCATAGTTCCTGTTCAATTTGAAATAACCTATCGTTATTTTTCTCATAAACCGTATATTCAGACAGCATTTTTCCCCCTTTAAGATCAGGCTCTTTCTTGGTTTGAATTAAAGAAAGAGCCTATAAATATCAACTCTAGCCACAGAATCCAGCAGGGAACAGACTGGTATCACTGCCTTTACATTTTGTTGCCCAAGTAATATTTCCATTGGTTACTGTTGGTGTAAGGGTGTATCCATAACCATCTAAATTGCCTTTTCCATCAACAGTAATAACTCCAGCAGAGACCGTAACTGATTTTAAGTATTTGGCATCATTACTTTCGGTTTTAGCCGCCTGAATACCGTTTGAACCTGCAGCACAGTTTGTAACAGCCCCAGTGTTGTAAATACAGATTTCAACGTCTGATTTATAAGACGCAGATGCACGAAGTAGCTCGGAAAGTGCCGCTTTCTGGGTATAACTGGTATAAGACGGAATAGCGATAGTGGCAAGAATGGCAATGATTGCAATCACAATCATTAACTCAATGAGCGTAAAGGCTTTTTGCATAGGTGAAACTAATTTATACATAGATTTCCTTAAATGAATAGTGAGTAAATGTAAAACAATGAGCGGTGTTTCCAACACCTCAGATTATTGACAAAGTCTTTTTTCATTCGGACGCCAGCGTGGCGTCCCTACAAGAAAAGTTATAACCAATTGAAAAATAACAGATTTTATTTTGT
>NZ_LEKM01000025.1 GCF_009761375.1 Ursidibacter arcticus
ACAAATTGAGGTTTGTCATCGGTCTGCGGTGGTTCCAGCACCTTGTTTAGTTTCACTGTTTTCTTGAAAAAAGCGAGTTAGCAAATTCCATTTTTCGATCTAGATCGAAAAATTAGAGTATCCCTGTTCATTTAAACAGTGTTTTTTGTTAGTATTGCTACAATTCAGCGATAACTGACCGAATAAGATAGAATTGAATCGTAATAGAGGTAAAAATGGCAAAAGCACCAAAAACAGCTTATGTATGTAGTGATTGTGGAGCAGAATATGCTCGTTGGATGGGGCAATGCCGAGCGTGTATGGCGTGGAATACCATTAGCGAAGTTCGTTTAATTTCAGCTAAACAAGAGAGCAAGGGCGATAGATTTAGTGGCTATGCAGGCGAAACTTCAGGAAAAGTACAAAAACTTGCTGAAATTGATTTGCAAGAAGTTCCCCGTTTTAGCAGTGGTTTTTATGAGCTAGATCGTGTGCTTGGTGGAGGAATTGTACCAGGCAGTGCTATTTTAATTGGCGGACACCCTGGTGCAGGGAAAAGTACTTTGTTATTACAAGTAATGTGTGGTTTATCAAGCCAAATTCCGACACTTTATGTTACAGGGGAAGAGTCATTACAGCAAGTCGCAATGCGAGCACACCGTTTAGGATTACCAGCAGATAATCTTAAAATGCTTTCGGAAACTTCCGTTGAACATATCTGTAATATTGCCGATCAGGAAAAACCAAAGTTAATTGTGATTGACTCTATCCAAGTAATGCACCTAGCAGATATACAATCTTCGCCAGGGAGTGTTGCTCAAGTGCGTGAATGTGCCTCCTTTCTAACTCGTTATGCTAAAACTCGCCAAGTTGCCATTATTATGGTGGGGCACGTTACCAAAGATGGCACTTTAGCAGGGCCGAAAGTGTTAGAACACTGCATCGACTGTTCTATTTTACTAGAAGGGGAAGCTGATTCTCGTTATCGCACTTTGCGTAGTCATAAAAACCGTTTTGGTGCAGTGAATGAGTTAGGTGTGTTTGCGATGACAGAGCAAGGATTACGAGAAGTGAAAAACCCTTCAGCAATTTTCCTCAGTCGTAGTGAAGAACAGACTTCAGGTAGCTCCGTAATGGTGCTATGGGAAGGAACACGCCCATTGTTGGTCGAAATTCAAGCATTGGTTGATCACTCAATGTTAGCCAATCCAAGACGTGTTGCCGTAGGGCTAGAGCAGAACCGCCTTTCATTATTACTTGCTGTACTACATCGGCACGGTGGTTTACAAATGTCAGATCAAGATGTATTTGTGAATGTTGTCGGAGGCGTTAAAGTGACGGAAACCAGTGCTGATTTAGCCCTATTACTTGCCTTAATTTCCAGTTTCCGCAACCGCCCATTACCCCAAGATCTCGTTGTTTTTGGCGAAGTTGGATTAGCAGGAGAAATTCGTCCTGTTCCAAGCGGTCAAGAACGTATTAGCGAAGCGGCTAAACACGGTTTTAAACGAGCCATTGTTCCAGCGGGTAATGCACCTAAAAAAGCAATTAAAGGAATGGAAATTTTTACCGTTAAAAAACTGAGTGATGCACTAGATATTGTGAGTGGGTTGTGAAATTGAGCAGCTAATTTATTAGAAGATATATAGTATAAATTACTGCCATTTCTTTAATATAAAAATCAGGGGTGCAGATCACTTCAGCCTCTAAAATAATTATTTGCTAACTATTTCATCCTATATGCCAATAAAAAGGTTTCTGGATATTTTTTATTCTTTTAAAATGGGGATTTAATTTAAATGAACAAAAAAATATTTTATCTGTCTACTTGCGAGTACAATGTGATGCCATTTTTATAATGGCATTTTTACTATCTAATTTTGAGGAAATTCTTAATGAATAAGTTTACTAAAATCAGTACAACAGCGTTATTTGCTATTTTCTTAGCAGCCTGTGATAAGCCTGTAGAGAAAAAAACTGAAATTACAAGCTCTCAACCAGAAGCAACTCAGGCTGCTAAAGTTGAAGATAAGAAAGCAGAGCAAATATTCGTAGTTGAAGCACAAAAAACAGAGCAAGCACTGGCAATTGATTCTCAAGGTGTTGAAGATTATCGGAAATTAGAGGTGTGGAATGCTGCACAAGAGAAAGAAATGGCAGCTCTTCGAACTGAGCTTCAACAAAAAATTGCAACACAAGATAAAGCTCAAATTAGAAGTGCTTTCACTCAATTTACTGCAAAAGTTAGCGATATACTGAAAAGTTTAGATGCGGTCGAAATTAAAAATACAGAAGTACAACAATTGAAAGAGAAATTAAAAGAAAGCTTGTCTTTATCTCACGAGTTACTTTCAAGTGCAGTTAATGTAATGGTGAGTGAGAATCCAAGTGAAGAACTTCAAAATGAAATGAAAGCTAAAACAGATAAACTAATGCAAGTTAGTACGGAGTTGCAAGCCATTCAGACTGAATTACAACAAAAATTCGCAAAATAATTCAAATTATTTAAAAAGGTTAGTTGAAAAACTAACCCTTTTTTAATGATTCAAATTTCCCAAATAAATTCACTTTCTAAAGTTGCTAAAGGTAAAGTTGAGCCTTGCCAAGGGCGGAGTAGCTGATATTGCATTAAATTTAGGGTATCTAAACCAGGTAAGGTATTCGGCGTATATTGGTGAGCTAAACGGGCAAGCTGTGTTAGCCCTAAACTAGATTCAATACTTGAACTAATTACAGCAATAATACCTTGCTGATGAGCCTGCTGAATTAAGTTAAGACATTTTTGGATTGAGCCTGTCAAAGTTGGCTTAATAATTATAGCGGTAAGATTTGGCTCTTTTTTTACTAAGAAATTAGGTTCTCGCACACTTTCGTCCCAAGCAATCGCTAACTGATTTTCGAGTGCAAATTGACGAGAAAGATCAGGTGTTCGGCAAGGTTCTTCAATAAACTGAATGCGATGTTTTCTATCTGTTGCAATTTTACTGGCGAATTGTACCGCTTTCTCTAAAGTCCACGAGCGATTAGCATCTAAACGGAGCTTTAAATCAGGAATCGCTTCTAAAAACATATCTGCAATTAGCCCATCTCGGTTAGCTTCATATAATCCAACTTTAATTTTTGCAATTTTTTCGCCAGTCATTTGGTTCAATTTGGCATAAAGCTCATCAGGATCGCCATAACATAGCGGAGCAGTTTGATAATTTCCTTTTTCACCTAATGTTTGCTCAATTTCAGCTAATGCACAACTGAGTCCGAAAGCAACGGAAGGGCTATATTGATCTAAATGATCTACTTGCCCATTTTGCCAAAGGGCTAACCAGTGGCGAAGTTGTTGCTCTGCATCTGCAAGATTTTCGCTACTAAATTCAGGTAAAGGGGCTATTTCTCCCCAGCCAGAACGTCCATTATCCAACAGATGTACAATAAAACCCTCACGCTGTTTTAAACGGCGTTGGCGTAAAATAATGCCCGTTTCTATGGGTAATTGATATTGGTAAAGTTTGGCTGAACGCATTGTAAGTACTCAAGATAAAAATAATATCGACATTATGGCTCGTTTTTCAGTATTAAAAGTTTATTATTTCTCGACCGCTATTACAAAATTAACCATTCAACAAACGTTCTAATTGCTCTTGCAGGTCAAGCCATTCTATTTCAACTTCTTCAAGCTGTTTTTTGGTGGCGACTTGTTGAGCAAGTGTTTCAGTGAGTTTGGCTTTATTCTCCGCTTCATAAATTTCAGGCGAGGCGAGCGTATCTTCCAATGTTTGTAAACAAGCGGTGAGTTTTTCTAAATTTTTTTCCAACTGCGTGAGCTGTTTACGCAGTGGAGCTGCTTGTTGGCGAAGTTCCGCTTCTAAACGTTTTTGCTCTTTACGGCTCGCTGCACTATTTTCATTTTCAGTTGATGAAGTCTTTTCACAAGCGGTGGGATTATCCCCATTTTTTGCAACATTCTGTTTCTTCTGTTGTTCCAATAAGCTATTTTGCTCATTTAACCATTTCTGATAGTCGTCTAAATCCCCTTTAAATTCTTCCACTTTATGATCGTGTACCAAATAAAATTCGTTTACGGTGCTACGGAGCAAATGACGATCGTGTGAAACGATAACTAACGAGCCTTCATATTGTGTTAACGCCTCCGTTAAGGCTTGACGCATATCTAAATCTAAGTGGTTGGTCGGTTCATCTAATAACAATAGATTTGGGCGTTGCCAAACTATAAGTGCAAGTACCAAACGAGCTTTCTCTCCACCAGAAAAACTATTTACTGCTTGTTTAACTTTATCACCGTGGAAATCAAAACCGCCTAAATAATTACGTAATTCTTGTTCTGTTTTTTCGGGGGCAAGTCGAGCTAAATGCCATAATGCACTTTCATCGGCTCTTAATGTATCAAGTTGATGTTGTGCAAAATAGCCAAGCTGTACGCCTTTAGCCAGTTGAGTATGACCTGATTGTGCGGTAATTTCGCCCGCTAATAATTTAATTAACGTTGATTTACCTGCTCCATTACGTCCTAATAGACCAATTCGTGAACCAGGGACAAGATTTAGTTTAACGGACTGCAAAACCGTATTCTCGTCATAACCTGCACTTACTTTTTCCATTGAAAGTAACGGATTAGGCAAACTTAATGGCTCTTTAAACTCAAAGGAAAACGGGCTATCTGCATACGCAGGGGCGATAAGCTCCATTTTTTCTAAGGCTTTCATTCGGCTTTGAGCTTGTTTAGCTTTACTCGCTTTCGCTTTAAAACGGTCAATAAATTTTTGCAAATGTGCCATTTTTTGCTTTTGCTGTTGAAAAGCAGATTGCTGTTGCGATAGTTTAGTTGCCCGTTGAATTTCAAAGGAAGAGTAATTCCCTGTATAGTCATTCAGTTTCTGTTGCTCAATATGTAATACCCGATTGATGATAGGGTCGAGAAAATCTCTATCGTGTGAAATCAGTAATAAGGTACCACGATATTGACTTAACCAGCGTTCTAGCCAAATTACCGCATCTAAATCTAAGTGGTTGGTTGGTTCGTCTAATAAAAGCAAATCAGAACGACAGATCAATGCTTGAGCGAGATTTAAACGCATTCGCCAACCACCCGAAAAGGATTTAACGGGTAAATCAAGCTGTTCAGTACTAAAACCTAAGCCATTGAGTAAGGTAGCAGCACGAGATTGAATTGTCCAAGCATCAATCGTATCTAACTGGGCGTGTAAGGTTGCGATTAAATTCCCATTATTACTTTGATTTGCCTGTGCTAGCTGTGCCATTAAATCGGTATATTCTCGGTCGCCTTGAATGACATAATCAATGGCTGGAATATCTAATGCAGGGGTTTCTTGATTGACCCACGCAATAGACCAATGATGCGGATATTTCGCCTCTCCCCCTTCGGGAGATAGCTCATTTTTGAGTAAGGCAAAAAGAGATGATTTACCACAACCATTTTTACCCACTAAGCCTACTTTTTGCCCAGTATGGATTGTTGCATTTGCTTGTTCGAGTAGGACTGTTTGTCCACGTTTTAATGTTAAATCTGTAAAAAATATCATTGAAATTTATATAAGTTACTTGTATTAAGGAAAATTTAATGCACAATAAAGCCTATCTATTCATTTGATTAAGGAAAGTAAATGTTTGATTCATTAGTTGTGCAATTTGTTGTACTTTGGGCGGTAATTGACCCTATTGGCTCAATTCCTGTTTATTTAGCGAAAACGATTGGATTGTCTCCAGAAGATCGCCGTAAAATCGCACGTAATGCAATTTTAATTTCATTTGGAATTTTACTATTTTTCTTAGTAATGGGACAATGGTTACTTGAAGCAATGCAAATTCCATTATCCGCATTCCAAATTGCTGGGGGATTAGTTTTATTACTTTTTGCATTATCAATGATTTTCGGGGAAAGCAAACCCGACCAAGAAATCAAAATTCGCAGTAATTTAAGTGAATTAGCGGTATATCCGTTGGCTGTTCCTTCTATTGCCTCTCCAGGAGCAATGATGGCAGTGGTATTATTAACGGATAATCATCGTTATAGTATTTCTGATCAATTTATTACAACAGGGATTATGTTGTCTGTATTGGTTATTACTTATTTACTCTTTTTAGTGGCAAACCGCATTCAACATTTAATTGGTAATGCAGGGGCGGCAATTATTAGTAGAGTAATGGGCTTAATTTTATCTGCGGTTGCGATTAACAATATTTTGTTAGGCTTGCGTGATTTTATCTCTCAAGTTGCAAATACACCGTTATCTTAATTTATTGATTTAAAAGGGCGTGTTGAATACGTCCTTTTTCACTTTTAAAGAGAAAACAATGTCATTACTTCCACTTCCACAAGCACTTGAACAAATGCTACAACAGTTGCCTACACCTAACGAATTTGAACAGATCTCACTCGATCAGGCAACAAACCGAATTTTAGCCGAAGATATTTTTTCGCCGATTAACGTCCCTCATTTTGATAATTCTGCAATGGACGGTTATGCGGTCAATTTGCAAAACTTTTCCATTAACCAGCCGCTTGTGGTAATTGGAAAAGCCTTTGCTGGTAATCCCTTTACTGGTGAAATAGGCGAAGGGCAGTGTGTTCGCATTATGACAGGGGCTGCTATTCCAAAGGGAGCTGATGCTGTTGTAATGCAAGAAGAAACAAGCCTTAATAATGATGGCACAGTCTGTTTTACTCGTCAGCCTAAGCCATTTGGAAATATCCGCAAACAAGGTGAAGATATTCAGCAAGGGCAGTTAGTCTTAGGCAAAGGGAGCAAATTAGATGTAACAACCTTACCACTTCTCGCCTCATTGGGGATTGCACAAATCCAAGTTTATCCACGCATTAAAGTTGCGATTCTTTCCACAGGCGATGAGCTAGTCAGTGTAGGAAATCCACTTAAATCGGGGCAAATTTACGATACCAACCGATTTGCAGTACGTCTAATGCTGGAAAAATTAAATTGTGAAATTACGGATTATGGCATTTTACCGGATGATCCAACCCAATTTGAAAATGCGTTTATCAAAGCACAACAAAGTGCAGATGTATTGATCACCAGTGGTGGTGTTTCTGTTGGGGAAGCGGATTTTACCAAAGAGGTATTAGAGAAACGTGGGCAAATCGGCTTTTGGAAAATCGCAATGAAACCGGGCAAACCTTTTGCTTTCGGGCAATTAAATTCAGCAGATACGGATAACAAAACGTGGTTCTTTGGCTTACCCGGTAATCCTGTTTCCGCATTGGTTACGTTTTATCAATTAGTTCAGCCAGCGTTAATGAAACTAGCGGGCTATTCGGCTGAAAAAATTGCAAATTTCTCACCCAATCTAACCGCTTATACGGTAACATCACTCAAAAAAGCGGTTGGGCGACAAGATTTCCAACGAGGTTTTTATCACGTCAATCCACAAGGTGAATTAGCAGTCAAACCGATTGGCAATCAAGGTTCACATATTTTCAGTGCCTTTAATGAAAGCAACTGCTTTATTGTATTAGAACAAGAGCGTGGTAACGTTGCACAAGGGGAAAAAGTGACCATTCAGCCATTTAACTTTTTATTGAAATAAGGGGCAACAATGCAATTATTAACCGTAGGCGAACAAGCACCATCATTTACATTATTAGATCAAAATGCTGAAACCGTTTCTCTTGCACAATTCCAAGGAAAAAAAGTATTAGTCTATTTCTATCCTAAAGCACTTACCCTAGGTTGTACGACTCAAGCCTGTGGTTTAAGAGATAGCAAAAGTGAGCTAGATGATTTGAATATCGTAGTACTAGGCATCAGCCCAGATTTACCGAAAAAATTACAACAGTTTGTCGAAAAGAAAGCATTAAATTTTACCCTGTTATCTGACCCCGATCATCAAATTGCGGAAGCCTTTGGCGTATGGGGCGAGAAAAAATTTATGGGGAAAACCTACGATGGTATTCATCGAATCAGCTTTTTACTTGATGAAAGCGGTAAAATCATCGCAGTTTTTGACAAATTTAAAACCAGTGAACATCATCAACTGATTGTTGATTTTGTAAAAGGGCTAGAAAATGGCAAATAAAGCAATTTTTTTAGATCGAGATGGCACAATCAATATCGATCACGGTTATGTTCATCAAATTGATGATTTTCAATTTATTGATGGCGTGATTGATGCGTTGCTTGCCTTAAAGAAAAAAGGGTATTTATTGGTACTCGTTACTAATCAATCGGGGATTGCTCGAGGCTATTTCAGTGAAGATCAGTTTTTACAGCTAACGGAATGGTTTGATTGGTCGCTTGCTGATCGTGGTGTGGATTTTGACGGTATCTATTATTGCCCACATCACCCCGAAGGAAAGGGCGAATATCGAGAAGATTGTGATTGTCGTAAACCTAAGGCGGGAATGTTCACCCAAGCTATTCGAGATCTGAATATAGACCCAGCTCAATCTATAATGGTAGGCGATAAATTAGAAGATCTATTAGCCGCAGAAAATGCTGGCGTAAAAACAAAAATTTTAGTGAGAACAGGTAAAGCAGTTACTGCCGAAGCTGAAGCTAAAGCAGACAAAGTGTTAGATAGCTTGGCGGATTTACCTAAAATTATATAAATTAAAATAGTATTAGAGGGATATTTTTTATTTACATATTGGTAAAGTGTATATATCATAAATTTGAGAATTTTATTTTTAAATAAAAGGAAATGGTATGTATACATCAAGTTTTTCCAATCTTTTATTAAATGTAGATAGTTATAAAGCATCACATTGGCTGCAATACCCCCCTAATACTGAATATCTCTCGTACTATATTGAAGCTAGAGGCGGAAAATTCGATGTCGTCGCATTTGGACTCCAAGCCTTTATTAAAGAGTATCTATTCAAACCAATCACTCAACAAGATATTGATGATGCTGAACAAGTATTAATTGCACACGGTTTACCTTTTAATCGCCAAGGCTGGCAACGTTTATTAGATAAGCATAACGGTTTTTTACCTCTTAAAATTGAAGCGGTTGCCGAAGGAACTGTGTTACCTGTTGGTAATGTTGTTTGCCAAATCACAAATACCGATCCTGAATTTTTCTGGCTTGCAGGCTATCTTGAAACAGCGTTGTTACGAGCCATTTGGTATCCTTCAACAGTGGCGAGCATCTCTTATTTCTGCAAACAGAAAATTAAACAAGCACTACTTAAATCTGCTGACGATATGTCTGGATTAGCGTTTCAATTACACGATTTTGGTGCGCGTGGTGCATCAAGCTTAGAAACTGTTGCACTAGGCGGTTTAGCTCATCTAGTGAATTTTTACGGTACAGATAGCGTATCAGCATTACTTGCAGCAAAACGCTGGTATAACGTAAATGAAATACCTGCTTTTTCTATCCCTGCGGCAGAGCATAGTACGATTACGGCTTGGGGCAAAGATAACGAAAAATCTGCTTATGAGAATATGATCGATCAATTTGCAGGCGAAAATAAACTCTATGCGGTTGTTTCGGACAGCTATGATCTATGGAATGCTTTATCGCATATTTGGGGTGAGCAACTTAAAGAAAAAGTAATTGAAAAAGGTGGGCGATTAGTTATTCGTCCTGATAGTGGCGATCCAGTAGAAGTGGTTTGTCGTACACTTGAAATTTTGGCAGATAAATTTGGTTATCGTATAAACAGCAAAGGATATAAAGTATTGCCTGATTTTATCCGCATTATTCAAGGTGATGGGATCAATACAAACTCCATTGAAGCTATTCTTAATGCAATTATGCAAGCAGGGTTTAGTGTTGAAAATGTTAATTTTGGAATGGGGGGCGGATTACTCCAACAAATCAATCGAGATACGATGAGTTGGGCAATGAAAGCCAGTGCAATTTGTATTAGTGGTGAATGGAAAGCGATTTACAAAGACCCGATTACAAGCCAAGCTAAACGTTCTAAGAAAGGTATTCTTGCTTTAACAAAATTGGAAAATGAGTGGCAAACTATACGAGTAGAAGAACTTAATGGTAAAGAAAACCAACTTAGAACAGTATTTTTGAACGGGGAATTGCTAATTGATGAGACTTTAGAGCAGATTCGTCAGAGAACGGAAATATAATCAAGCTAGAGGAATAAGTTTTATTTTGCATATAGGCAACGAAACCACTTTATCGTATTACAAACCACAAGGGAATAAAATGAAAAAAATTATCTTAAGCGTTAGCTTGTTATTTTGTACTACATCTGTTTCTTTTGCAGAAACGCTGGAAGAGATGCTAGAAAAGGTAAATCAAGCTCGGAGCCAAGCAAGACATTGTGGAAAAAAACACTTTTCAGCGGCAAAACCTTTGCAATTAAATATTGCACTTCAAAAGGCAGCAGAAAAACACGCTGTAGATATGGCTCAGAAAAAGTATTTTGCTCATAATAGTTTAGATGGTAGAACGCCTTTTGATCGAATAAAGAAAGAAGGATATGAGTATTCTACTGCAGGAGAAAATATTGCTATGGGGAATAAAACATCGACAGACGCACTCCAATCTTGGCTGAACAGTCCTGGGCATTGTTCTAATATTATGAATCCAAAATTTACTCAAATTGGAATGGCTCGTTCAGGGGTTTACTGGGTACAAACGTTCGGAACTCCTTGGTAAGTTATTTTCTGTAATTTAACATTGGTATTTTGTTGAAGAATAAATAAGATAATACGAGGGAGATCAACTCCGATCTTCATAACTTAGCAACAAGCGGTAAGATTTACAGGAAGGTTTGCAAAAAATCCCCAAAATCTTACCGCTTGTTTGTTTAAAAATTGCGTAAATCAAGGTATGATGCACGACCTTGTTGACGTAAATGTCAATTTCCGATGCCATAGGCATCATTACCTTGAAAAGATTATGCAATTAGAACGATTACAGAAAAAATTAGGTTACCAATTTGCTAACCTTGATTACCTAAAACAAGCCTTAACTCATCGTAGTGCGGCATCTCACAACAATGAACGCCTTGAATTTTTAGGCGACTCAATTTTAAACTTTGCCATCGGCAAAGCTCTCTATGAAAAATTTCCCAAATCGAATGAAGGCGAATTAAGCCGAATGCGTGCAGCATTGGTAAAAGAACAAACCCTTGCGATTGTCGCTCGTCAGTTTGAGCTTGGCGAATACTTAAAACTAGGGGCTGGAGAGTTAAAAAGTGGCGGACATCGCAGAGAATCCATTCTTTCTGACTGTGTTGAAGCCATTATCGCTGCCGTTTATTTAGATTCAGGTATTGATAAAGCGATTGAACGTGTGTACTGCTGGTTTCAAACCTTATTAACCGAGATGACGCCAGGTGAAGCACCAAAAGATCCGAAAACACGTTTACAAGAATTTTTGCAAGGCAGAAAAATGAAATTGCCTGAATATGAAGTGATTGATATTAAAGGCGAAGCACATAATCAATCCTTTAAAGTGAGTTGTAAAGTTGAAAAACTTGATGAAATTTTTATTGGTATTGGCACAAGTCGCAGAAAAGCAGAGCAACAAGCCGCCGAGCAAGTTATTCAAAAACTAAATATTAAATAACAACGTAGTTACACAGAGAAAAAAATGACAGAACAAAAAACATATTGTGGCTTTATTGCTATTGTAGGTCGCCCAAATGTGGGGAAATCAACCCTACTAAATAAAATTTTAGGACAGAAAATTTCGATTACTTCACGCAAAGCCCAAACCACTCGCCACCGTATTCTCGGCATTAAAACCGAAGGGGCGTATCAAGAAATCTATGTGGATACACCGGGGCTACATATTGAAGAAAAACGTGCAATTAACCGCTTAATGAATCGAGCAGCAAGTAGTGCGATCAGTGATGTAGATATGGTTATTTTTGTGGTAGAAGGCACAAAATGGACAGATGATGATGAGATGGTACTCAATAAATTGCGTGGCACGAAGGCTCCAGTTGTATTAGCCATCAATAAAATTGATAACATCAAAGAGAAAGAAGAGCTGTTACCACATATTATTCAGTTAAGTGAAAAATTCCCTTTCAAAGAGATTATTCCAATTTCAGGGCAACGTGGAAAAAATGTCCATATTCTAGAGAAATTTGTGCGTGAATCGCTAAAAGAAGGTGTTCATCATTACCCAGAAGAGTATGTTACAGATCGTTCACAACGTTTTATGGCATCTGAAATTATTCGCGAAAAACTAATGCGTTTTATGGGTGAAGAATTGCCTTATTCGGTAACAGTGGAAATTGAACAATTTAAGATGAACGAGCGTGGAACTTATGAAATCAATGGTTTGATTTTAGTTGAACGTGAAGGTCAGAAAAAAATGGTGATCGGCAATAAAGGGCAGAAAATCAAAGTGATCGGCACAGAAGCTCGAGCAGATATGGAACGTTTGTTTGATAATAAAGTCCACCTAGAGTTATGGGTAAAAGTCAAAGCGGGTTGGGCTGATGATGAACGTGCCTTGCGTAGTTTGGGGTATATGGACGAATAATAAACGCATAAATTGACCGAATGAGTCTTTTTCAACGTGGCTTTGTGCTACACCGCAGAGAGTATAGTGAGAGTAGTTTGCTTGTGGATTTTTTTACAGAAAATCACGGGCGGATTACTCTTTTAGCGAAAGGGGCGAGACGTAGCCGTTCCCCGTTGAAAGCGGTATTACAACCTTTTACTCCATTGTTGTTATCTTGGAGCGGAAAAGGCGATTTAAAAACGCTGACCAAAGCTGAGCCAGCGTCTTTGACCTTACCGATGAATACTTATTCCCTATATAGCGGTTTTTATGTGAATGAAATTTTGGTTAGGATTTTAGAAAATCATACCGCTTATCCAGAACTGTTTCAGTCCTATTTACAATGTATCACGCAACTAGCCTCTCGTCCTGATAGTTTAGAAGCGATTTTACGCACCTTTGAATTTAGAATGCTACAAGCGGTGGGTTATGGGGTAAATTTTACTCATTGCACAGCAACGGGCGATCCAGTTGATCCTAAGATGACTTATCAGTTTTATAAAAATGAAGGGTTTATTGCCTCTTTGCTCCAAAACAATAACACTTTTTTAGGGGCTGATTTACTCGCTTTTGATCGTTTAGATTTTAGTGAAAAAAGTACGCAACAGGCAGCTAAACGTTTTACACGCATTGCTTTGAAACCTTATTTAGGTTCAGCTCCATTAAAAAGTCGAGAGCTATTCCAATCTATTTTGCCTAATAGACTAAAAAGTGGTTAGATCATTTATCTACTTTCTTTTGCCAAACCTTTCTTAATCATTTCTTCAAAGAATGTGTAATCGACTAAGAACGCATCGTGTCCAAAATTAGAATGAAATTCATAGAAATCAACGAGAACGCCTGCATTCTCAAGGTGTTGTTTACTTTTGTGTAAATCAACTTGTTTGAATAGCTGATCACTAGTTACGCCGACAAGGGTGTAATTTGCTTTAATACGAGATAGGGCTTCTTTCTCACTCTCAAATCCTAGTGCTGGATCATAGAGATCTAAGGCTCTTAATAGACGTAAATAGCTATTGGCATCAAAACGATCAAGAAATTTAATACCTTGATAACTCAAGTAAGATTCGACTTGGAAATAATCTCCCCATACTTCGCTATGCTGTTTTGTTTCACGCCCAAAGGCTTTTGCTAATTGAATATCAGTACGATAGGTTAGCATTCCCAACATTCGAGCGATTTTTAACCCATTATCAGGTGGAGTTCCTTGATAATAATCGCCACCATTAAAATTAGGATCGTTAATAATCGCTTGTCGCATAACGTGATTAAAACCAATGGCTTCGGCACTCAAGGTGAGAGATGAACAGAGATTAACAATGTTATCAACAAAATCAGGGTAATAAATTGCCCATTGTGTTGCCTGCATTCCACCAAAAGAGCCACCGACAACAGCTTTTAAGTGCGGAATTTCCAAATAGTCAATTAAGGCTTTCTGTACACGAACAATATCTTGTACCGTAATAACAGGGAATTGACTGCCATAAGGTTGGCTAGTTGTAGGGTTAATTGATGCAGGGCCAGTTGTACCTTTACAGCCCCCTAATACATTTGAGCAGATAAAAAAGTATTTGTCGGTATCAAAAGCTAATCCAGAGCCAATAAAATCTTGCCACCAGCCTTTATCCGCAGGTGGATCATAATAAGGTTCAGCATCGCCTGTTAGAGCATGGCAGAGTAGTACTGCATTGCTCTTATCAGCATTTAGCGTACCGTAGGTTTGATAGGCAACATCAATAGGTGAGAGCCTTCCACCTAACACTAGTTCAAGTGGAGAATGCTCAAAAAGTGTAATTGACTGTGCCATATTGCCCCTATCTATCCTTAATTATTTGCAAAATTCTATATCAATCTTACCGCTTAATTAGCGTGTGGAATGAGTGAGTAAATTAACGAGAGCAATACGATTTGTCAAGAAATTTTAGCCATCTAAACGTCTAGATTTTTAAATGGCTAAATCAAGAAAAGAATTACCTTGCAATTTTTAATAGCTCGGCTATGCTACGGCACGATTTTTTTATTTATATCAATGAGATTTTATGCAGACTCATCAACCTGTTAAAGGGGCTATTGCTATTATTACTGCAGGCGTATTATTCGCTTGTGTGAATACATTAATTCCAAAACTCACCTCAGTTTCCCCAATTGATGCAAGTGTGATTGCATTGGTGCAGTATTTGGTTGCATTTTTATTTTTAATGCCAAGTATGGCGACAATGGGCTTTTTTCAATCTCTGAAAACTAAACACTTTGGACAGCATTGTTTCCGCGTGTTTCTTTCTGCGATAGGGATTCAATGTTGGACAATGGCATTAGCCCACCCTATTCCTATTTGGCAAGGAATTGCGTTATTGATGACATCGCCCCTGTTCGTTACCATTGGTTCAGGGTTATTATTGAAAGAAAAAGTCGATCGCAAGCGTTGGATTGCTACTTTTTTAGGCTTTATTGGGGCAATGATTATTTTAGAGCCTTGGTCAGAAAATTTTGATTGGATTGTTCTATTACCTATTGCGGCTGCATTCTTTTGGGCGTGTTATTCTCTAATGGTAAAAAAACTCTCTAGCGAAGATTCTCCTACTACAATGGTTGCATACCTGTTTATCTTAATTACGCCGTTTAACATCTTAATCGCCCTAACTAATTTAAGCCCAACTGGGTTTAGCTTGCCATCATTTAGTGATTTTGGTTTTCTCATTTTACTTGGTTTTTTCACCGCATTAGCCCAACTAGCCGTAGCAAAAGCATATAATTTGGCGGACGCCTCTTATATTCAACCATTTGATTTTATTAAATTGCCATTAAATGTATTGGCGGGGTGGTTAGTCTTTAATTGGGTGCCGCCAGGTAAATTATGGTTAGGTGCAGCCATTATTATTGTTGCAACAATGTATATTACTCACGCAGAAACTAAACAATCTAAACAGAATGAATAATTCCATTTTAGCGGAAACCGAACATAATCAGCCACAAGCCACTTTAAAACAAAAAGTGGCTCGTGCTTTTTTACGTTACTACAAATGGCTAGTAGGCTTATTTTTCTCATTTATATTGATGATATTGTTGATTGATATTGGTACAAGCTATTGGGTAAAAGATCAAATCTATACTGATATCGATAAACTGCCAGAGCGTGAATATGCGGTAGTCTTAGGTACAGCAAAATATTATCCATCAGGATCACCTAATTTATATTATAAGTATCGACTGGATGCCGCAATGCAAGTTTATCGAGCGAATAAATCCAGCTATTTTTTAATGAGCGGAGATAATAAGACAGCTTATTATAATGAGCCGAAAACAATGACGAATGATTTGCGTAGAATGGGAATGCAAAATCAATATATTCTTCAAGATTATGCGGGGTATAACACTTTAGACTCGATTATTCGTGCAGATAAAGTGTTTAAATTTCCTAGTTTTACAATTATTTCACAACGTTTTCATTGTGAACGAGCATTGTTTATTGCCAAATTTCATCAAATTGATGCAATCTGTTTTGTAGCGAAATACCCAGAACAGCATTATAAAGTGAGAATTAGAGAGCTATTTGCTCGTACTGCAATGTTGTTCAATTTATTGATTGGAGCAGAAGCGACAACATTAGATAAAATGAAAAGTTTAGAGTTGGGGAAAATGTGATTTTTCAAGATGATAAAATCACATTTTACAGCCCATATTAATATTGGGTAGAAATCACTGCTAGATCATAAATTGAAAGAAAATGCGATCTTACCCTAGTACAATACGGAGCTAGGTTCTTAAAATAATGGTCTAACTTGTGGGGATAGGGTAGCTGTTAGAAAATTTTATTCCTTTTTGTCATAAAAAATAACATTACTTCATTGACATAGCATTCTAGACGTCTAAAATACTCAATTATTTTATTTTAGTGTGGATAGGCTTTTATGATTCAGCTGAAACAAATCAGCAAACAGTTTGAAGTTAAAGGGCAGAAAATAACCGCTCTTGACAATGTTAATCTTGAAGTACCCAAAGGCACAATTTACGGTGTTATTGGGGCATCGGGTGCTGGAAAAAGTACGCTAATCCGTTGCGTTAATTTATTAGAACGCCCAACACTTGGGCAAGTCATTGTTGATGGCAAAGATTTAACAACACTTTCTGAAAAAGAGCTTATTTTGGCTCGCCGTCATATTGCAATGATTTTCCAACATTTTAATTTACTTTCTTCTCGTACTGTATTTGAAAATGTGGCGTTACCCCTTGAATTAAGTCATACCGCTAAAGATCAAATTGAGAAAAAAGTTAGCGAATTATTAGAATTAGTTGGCTTGGCTGATAAACGCGATGTTTACCCAAGTAACTTATCAGGTGGGCAAAAACAGCGTGTGGCTATTGCTCGTGCGTTAGCAAGTGATCCGCAAGTTTTATTGTGCGATGAGGCAACAAGTGCATTAGATCCTGCCACGACACAGTCTATTTTACAGTTACTTAAAGAGATCAATACCCGTTTAGGCTTAACTATTTTGTTAATTACGCACGAAATGGACGTGGTAAAACGTATTTGTGATCGTGTTGCTGTGATTGATCAAGGTCGATTAGTAGAAAGTGGCTCAGTAAGCGAAATTTTCTCTAATCCGAAAACAGAATTAGCACAGCGTTTTATTCAATCTACTTTCCATATCGAATTACCAAAAGAGTATATGGATCAACTGTCGCCAAATCAGACACCAAATAGTAAACCGATTATTAAATTTGAGTTTACTGGACGTTCGGTTGATGCCCCATTACTTTCTTGTGCATCTAAAAAATTCGGCATTGATTTTAGTATCTTGATGTCGCAGATTGACTATGCAGGTGGCGTAAAATTTGGGTTTGTAATTGCTGAAATGGAAGGTGATCCTGATGCAATTGCGGAAGCAAAATTCTATTTAATTGATAACAATGTTAAAGTTGAGGTGCTAGGCTATGTGGGATGATTTTCAAAATCAATTAACTCCGCAAATGTGGGAACTGGTTGCACTTTCGACACTTGAAACCTTGTATATGGGATTTATGGCGACATTACTGGCGGTAGTGATTGGCTTACCGATTGGTTTTGTTGCATTTTTAACAGGCAAAGGTGAAATTTTAGAACATAAAGGTTTGCATAGAGTGTTAGATGTTGTTATCAACATTGGTCGCTCAGTACCATTTATTATTTTGCTTGTGGTGTTGCTTCCTTTTACTCGTTTATTAGTTGGGACAACTTTAGGTACAACAGCGGCAATCGTGCCATTGAGTGTATCTGCCATTCCGTTTTTTGCTCGTTTAACGTCAAATGCACTACTGGAAATTCCAAGTGGCTTAACTGAAGCAGCAAAATCAATGGGGGCAACAAATTGGCAAGTAGTAACAAAATTCTATTTGCCTGAATCTTTACCAATTTTAATCAATGGCATTACACTAACTTTAGTTGCGCTTATCGGCTATTCGGCAATGGCGGGGGCTGTTGGTGGTGGTGGCTTGGGTAACCTTGCTATCAGCTATGGCGAGCATCGAAATATGGTATATGTGAAATGGATCGCCACTATTATTATTGTTGCGATTGTAATGATTAGCCAAAAAATTGGCGATAATCTTGCAAAACGCTACGATCATCGTTAATTCAAACACAACATTTGTTAAGAGGGTTTTTCTATGAACTTTAAAAAATTATTAGGTTTAGCGGTTGTTTCTGCTTTAGCATTAACAGGCTGTAAAGAAGATAAAAAAGCAGAAGCTGCCCCAGCACCTGCTCCACAAGCACAAAAAATTAAAGTAGGCGTAATGTCAGGCCCTGAGCATACAGTGGCAGAAGTTGCTGCTAAAGTAGCAAAAGACAAATACGGCTTAGATGTTGAATTTGTACTTTTCAATGACTATGCACTGCCAAATACCGCAACAAGTAAAGGCGACTTAGATGCAAACGCATTTCAACACAAACCGTATTTAGATAAAGATGTCGCATCTAAAAATTTAGATAACCTAGTTATTGTAGGTAACACTTTTGTTTATCCATTAGCGGGCTACTCTAAAAAAATTAAAAATGTGAGTGAGTTAGCTGAAGGTGCGGTAGTTGCTGTGCCAAACGATCCAAGTAATTTAGCTCGTGCTTTAATTCTTTTAGAAAAACAAGGGTTAATCAAATTAAAAGATAACACTAACTTATTCTCAACTTCTTTAGATATTGTTGAAAACCCGAAAAACTTAAAAATTAAAGAAGTCGATACATCTGTTGCAGCAAAAGCATTAGATGATGTTGATTTGGCGGTAGTGAATAATACTTACGCAGGTCAAGTTGGCTTAAATGCAACAGAACACGGTGTATTTGTTGAGAGCAAAGATTCTCCTTATGTAAATATCATCGTAGCTCGTACGAACAATAAAGATAGCGAAGCAGTTCAAAATTTCGTGAAAGCTTACCAAACTGAAGAAGTGTATCAAGAAGCACAAAAACACTTCAAAGATGGTGTTGTAAAAGGCTGGTAATCCGATTATAAGCGGTGAGATTTACTGAAAAATTTGCAAATTTTTGAGTGTAACTCACCGCTTTTTATTTTCCATTCACTATATAAAGGATAAATTTAATGAATTTTAAAAAATTACTTGGTTTAGCTCTTGTTTCTGCGTTAGCACTAACAGGCTGTAAAGAAGAAAAGAAAGTAGAAACTCCAAAAGCACAACCTTTAAAAATTGGTGTGATGACAGGGCCTGAAGCTCAAATGACAGAAGTTGCGGTCAAAATCGCAAAAGAGAAATATGGTTTAGATGTTGAATTAGTTCAATTTACTGAATATACCCAACCAAATGCAGCTTTACACGCTAAAGATCTTGATGCAAACGCATTCCAAACAGTGCCATATTTAGAGCAGGAAAGTAAAGATCGTGGTTATAAAATGGCGATTATCGGTAATACTTTTATTTGGCCGATTGCAGGTTATTCTAAAAAAATCAAGACGCTTGATGAGTTAAAAGAGGGAGCGATTGTTTCTATTCCAAATAACCCAAGTAATACAGGACGTGCATTACTGTTATTACAAGCAAATGGCGTGATTAAACTAAAAGATCCAACAAATTTATTTTCAACAGAAAACGATATTATTGAAAATCCGAAAAATATTCAGATCAAACAAATTGATACGGCATTATTAACTCGTTCTTTAGATGATGTTGATCTTTCGATCATCAATAATACCTATGCAGGTCAAGCTGGTTTAAGCCCTGAGAAAGATGGCGTGATTGTTGAATCAAAAGATTCTCCGTATGTGAATTTAGTTGTCAGTCGTGAAGACAACAAAGATGACGAACGTTTAAAGACTTTCTTAAAAGCGTTCCAAACAGACGAAGTTTACCAAGAAGCGTTGAAATTATTTAACAACGGTGTGGTAAAAGGTTGGTAATCATAGGCGGTTAGATTTCTAACCGCTTTTTTTATATATAATCAGGAGTTCTTATGAAGTTCAAAAAGTTATTAAGTGTAGCAACATTAGTATCAGCAGTTTTTTTAACTGCTTGTAATGAGAAACAAACTAAAATTAAAGTTGGTGTAATGTCAGGACCTGAGCATCAAATTGCAGAGATCGCTGCTAAAATTGCGAAAGAAAAATATAATCGTGATGTAGAATTGATTTCATTTACAGATTATGGTTCACCAAATGAGGCAGTTCATAAGGGCGATCTTGATGCTAATGCCTTTCAGCATAAGCCTTATTTAGACAAAGATTCTCAAGATAATGGCTTTAAGCTAAGTATTGTCGGGAATACTTTTGTTTATCCGATTGCAGCTTATTCTAAAAAAATTAAATCAATTTCAGAATTACAAGATGGTGCGACAGTAGCTGTGCCAAATAATCCTACTAACCTAGGACGTTCATTGTTGTTACTTGAAAAGCAAGGATTTATTAAATTGAAAGATAGTAATAATTTACTAGCAACTCAATTAGATATTGTAGAGAACCCAAGAAATCTAAAAATTAAAGAGGTTGATGGTGAGCTATTAACACGAGTGCTTGATGATGTTGATTTTGCTATCATTAACAATACTTTTGCAGGACAAATTGGTTTAAGTCCTGATAAAGATGGTCTGTTTGTGGAATCTAAACAATCTCCTTATGTGAATTTAATTGTGACTCGTCAGGGAAATGAAAATAATGAAGCTATACAGGATTTCGTGAAGTCTTACCAAACAGAAGAAGTTTACCAAGAAGCCTTAAAACTCTTTAAAGGTGGAGTCGTTAAGGGATGGTAAGTTCTGCTAGAATATAATCTAAAAGGCTTCTATCATAGAAGCCTTTTATCATTGAAGTATTTGATCGATTAGAAATCCATTAACTCTTTTTCTTTATCCGCTAAAATCTCATCTACTTTCTTAATATAAGTATCAGTGATTTTTTGAATATCTTCTTGTGCTTTACGCTCTTCGTTTTCGCTGATTTCTTTCTCTTTTTCTAATGCTTTGATTTTATCATTTGCATCACGACGCACGTTACGGATTGCCACTTTACCTTGTTCGCCTTCGCCTTTTACAATTTTGATTAAATCACGACGACGTTCTTCCGTTAATGGTGGAAGTGGAACTCGAATTGTTGTACCCGCTGAAGAAGGGTTTAAACCTAAATCTGAAGTTAGGATTGCTTTTTCAACTGCACTAATTAACGAACGGTCGAAAACGGTTACAGCTAATGTACGAGCATCTTCTGCCACCACGTTAGCTAATTGACGTAATGGCGTTGCAGAACCGTAATAATCAACTTGAATACCATCTAATAAACTTGGTTGTGCACGACCTGTACGAATTTTAGAAATATGACCTTTTAATGCCTCAAGGCTTTTTTCCATACGATCTTGCGTGTCTTTTTTAATTTCATTGATCATTGTGTTGTCCTTTCAATAAACTGATATGAATGATAAGCCTTTGGATTTTACCTAATTTCTCGTATTTTTCCTAGTGTTAAGTGTGGGGCATTATGATAGACTTTTGCTCGCTTGATCGATTATAAGCGGTCAGATTAACAATTTTTTGCAAAAGGAGCAACTATGTATCAGCAACAGATTTTGGCAGAACTTCAAGAAGCAGCGGAAGTATTAGATAAATTTATCAAAGACGAAAACAACCTAAATTTAATTCAACAAGCTGCATTGTTGATTTCAGACAGTTTTAAACAGGGCGGAAAAGTACTTTCTTGCGGTAATGGCGGTTCACATTGTGATGCAATGCACTTTGCAGAAGAACTCACTGGGCGTTATCGTGAAAACCGCCCAGGTTATCCTGCGATTGCCATTTCAGATGTCAGCCATTTAAGCTGTGTCAGTAACGATTTTGGTTATGAATATGTCTTTTCTCGTTATGTTGAAGCAGTTGGGCAAAAAGGCGATGTCTTATTTGGATTATCCACATCAGGCAATTCGCAAAATGTCTTAAATGCGATTGAAGCGGCGAAGAAAAAAGGAATGAAAGTGATCGCAATGACAGGTAAAGACGGTGGAAAAATGGCAGGACTAGCCGATGTTGAAATCCGAGTGCCACATTTCCGTTATGCAGATCGTATTCAAGAAGTGCACATTAAAGTAATTCATATTTTGATGATGTTAATTGAGTTTGAAATGGCGAAATCGGCATAAAAGTAGAAATTGATTTTTTGTTGGGCTAATTCTTCTCTCACTTCATTCCACATTCTGCCAAATCTCCTGTA
>NZ_LEKM01000026.1 GCF_009761375.1 Ursidibacter arcticus
TTAATTCTGAAGCTAGAGACATTAGTGCTTTATCATCTAGGTCTAATCCTGTGATGATACAAACACCTTTTCCTTTCCGTCCACTTGTTTGACGTTGAATTCGCACAATACCATCGCCTTTGGGACGCTCAACTTTTTCTTTTTCAGGTTGAATACGACCGACTTCGGTAGAATAAACTAATGTCATTTGTAAAATTTCCGTCCAATCT
>NZ_LEKM01000027.1 GCF_009761375.1 Ursidibacter arcticus
AATACCATAGGTGTAAATGGTGACGAGTGAGTGATCTATTTTTATGATGTTGAAGGTAAAATTCGATCACTTGTTGTTTGAAAGATTGGTTGAATGTTGTCATAAAAAATCTGCACCTTAATTCGTTGGTTGTTTAGTCCAACTTTTGGGGTGCAGATCAAATAAGCCCCTAAGCAATCCACGGCGACCATCACAGGTAATTGATTGAATGATATAGCCTTTTTCTCTTAATCTATTTAATGCGGTGTAATGGACAAAATAGTTGCT
>NZ_LEKM01000028.1 GCF_009761375.1 Ursidibacter arcticus
ATGGACAAAATGGTTGCTAAAAAGTGCGTTAAGAGCTTATAGTATAAGGCTTTAACGCACTTTTTTGAAAATGAATAAAAAACTTGTCCTTTTTGTAAAAATCAAAATATAAAGAAGAATGGTGTTAGAAATAACACTCAACGTTATAAGTGTAATTGCTGTAATAAAACATTCACCTTTCAACATAAAATAAATCCTGCTGATATTTGGCAAGATTATTCGCAAGGAAAACA
>NZ_LEKM01000029.1 GCF_009761375.1 Ursidibacter arcticus
CGATGTTTGGGTTGTACACCTACCAGCTCCCACGCTTTGCGTGGGCTACTCTCGGTGGGTTCTTGCTGCTGACCGCCGGTGCGGTTCACTTCACAAGCTCTACGGGCGTGTCCCGCCCTGATATTATTATACTTGGACGATTACTCGCCCACGTGCCAATACGTTTAACGCACCGACTACATCGGCGTTTTCCGTGTAACCACATTCTACGCACTCAAAATCGGCTTGTGTTTGGCGATTTTCCTTTGCAGTATACTACAACAAGGACAAATTCGACTTGTGTTTTGTGGTGGAACAGCCACTAAAAAACCGCCTTGCCATTGCGTTTTGTAGCCCAACTGACGGCGGAACTCGAACCAAGATTGATCTAATATCGCTCGGTTTAAGCCTGATTTAGCTGCCACATTTTTACCGTGTTCTTCTGCTGTGCCTTTGGCTGATTTGGACATATTCGACACCTGCAAATCTTCAACGTAGATCATTGCGTGGTTTTTGCTGATTTTGCTTGAAGTTTGGTGCAAGAAGTCTTTGCGATAGTTAGCAATTTTGTGATGCAGTTTGGCGATTTTTACCTTTAATTTCTGCCAATTTTGGCTAAATTTAACCTTGTTTTTAAGTTGGCGTTGAAGTTTTGCCAGTTTGCCTTTGTCGGTTTTAAAAGCGTTTAACGGTTTAAAAAACTCACCGTTTGAAAGCGTGGCAAAACGTGCAATGCCCATATCAATACCAATTTCTCCGCCTTTGTGGGTTGG
>NZ_LEKM01000030.1 GCF_009761375.1 Ursidibacter arcticus
ACCGCAACAAGGGCAAATTCGACTGGTATTTTGCGGCGGAACAGCCACTAAAAAACCACCTTGCCATTGCGTTTTGTAGTCTAACTGACGGCGGAACTCGAACCAAGATTGGTCTAATATCGCTCGGTTCAAGCCTGATTTTGCAGCCACATTTTTACCGTGTTCTTCTGCTGTGCCTTTGGCTGATTTGGACATATTCGACACCTGCAA
>NZ_LEKM01000031.1 GCF_009761375.1 Ursidibacter arcticus
CAGACTGATGACAAACTCTAATTTGTTGTATCCAATTAACGGACGCCAGCGTGGCGTCCCTACATAACAAAATAAAATCTGTTATTTTTCAATTGGTTATAACTTTTCTTGTAGGGACGCCACGCTGGCGTCCGAATGAAAAAAGACTTTGTCAATAATCTGAAACTAGATATAGCATATGCGATATCTAGTTTATTTTTTGTGTTATCAATATTTTCTTCTCTCTTATCTATCGACTCTATTCTTTACACTTCTGTCATCATTTTGTCATATTTCTTTTTTAGACTTTGCATTGTGAAATCACTTAACTCATTAAGGAGAAAACAATGTTATCCAAAGCGTTCAAACCTTTAACGGTATTAGGTCTTTCTTTCGCAATTATGCAATCGGCAAATGCAGAAACAATTACAGGGGCTGGTGCATCTTTCCCGTATCCGATTTATGCAAAATGGGCTGGTTTATATGAAAAAGAAACAGCTAATCGAGTGAATTATCAATCAATTGGTTCTGGTGGTGGTCAGCAACAAATTATTGCTAAAACCATTGATTTTGGTGCTTCTGATGACCCAATGAAAGCACAGGCATTAGATGACAACCAATTATTACAGTTCCCAGCGATTATTGGTGGAACAGTGCCGGTGGTAAATATTCCCGAAGTGAAATCAGGTGAATTAAAACTTTCTGGTGCAGTGTTGGCGGATATTTTCTTAGGGAAAGTCAAAAAATGGAACGATCCAGCAATTTCTCAGTTAAATCAAGGAATTACATTACCTGAAAAGAACATTTTAGTGGTTCGCCGTTCGGATGGGTCAGGAACAACATTTGGCTGGACGAACTATCTTTCTAAAGTTTCGCCTGAATGGAAAGAAAAAGTCGGTGAAGGCAAATCTGTCAAATGGCCTGTTGGACAAGGTGGTAAAGGCAATGAGGGTGTTGCTGCTTATGTCAAACAGCTTAAATATTCTATCGGTTATGTGGAATATGCCTATGCAAAACAGAACCAGTTATCGTGGGTTGCGTTACAAAATGCAGACGGACATTTCGTTCAACCATCTCGTGAAACTTTTGCTGCAGCAGCAGCTAATGCGAAATGGGATAGTGAAGCAGGAATGGGCGTGATCTTAACTAACGAAGCAGGCGAGCAATCTTGGCCTATCACCGCTGCGAGCTTTATCTTGATTCACAAAAATAGTGAAAAGCCTGAGCAGACAAAAAGTGTATTCAAATTCTTTGAATGGGCTTTCCAAAATGGGAAAGAATCTGCATCAGAGTTAGATTATGTACCATTACCAGACAATGTTGTAGAGCAAATCAAAACACATTGGAAAAATGAAGTAAAAGATAAACAGGGCAACGCCTTATATTAGTTAAAAATCGAGTTGCAAGAAATTCGGTAAAACAGACCGCTTGTTGTAGAGCAATTTCTACAGCAAGCTCTTAAGAAGTAAATGTTATGCATAAAATTGATAATAAATGCTTAAATCACCCTTGGATTGAGGGCTTATTTAAAAATACGACACGCTTTTTTGCGGTATTTGTTTTTGCAGTACTTTCTGCAATTTTACTCTCCCTTATTATCGGCAGTTGGGATTCCATCACACGTTTTAATTTGGCTTTTCTATGGACGAATGATTGGGATCCAGTACAAGATAACTACGGTGCACTAGTGCCGATTATTGGTACACTTATTTCGGCAGGGATTGCTTTATTGATCGCTGTACCAATTTCTTTTGGTATCGCAACCTTTTTAACAGAACTTTCACCAGAGTGGTTAAAACGCCCTATCGGTACTGCGGTGGAAATGCTGGCTGCCATTCCATCAATAATTTATGGTATGTGGGGCTTATTTGTTTTTGTACCATTATTCCAAGAATATGTACAGCCTCATTTAATTGAAACCTTTGGTGATCTACCTGTTATCGGTATCTTATTTTCTGGAGCTCCTTTCGGCATCGGATTATTTACCGCAGGCTTAGTGCTTGCCATTATGATTATTCCTTTTATCGCCTCTGTAATGCGTGATGTTTTTAGTGTTGTGCCACCATTATTAAAAGAATCTGCGTATGGGCTTGGCTCAACAACGTGGGAAGTGATTTGGAAAGTTGTACTACCTTATACAAAAACAGGGGTTATTGGCAGTATTATGCTTGGACTTGGGCGAGCATTAGGTGAAACAATGGCGGTAACTTTTGTTATCGGTAATGCCTTCCAGTTGCCAGACTCTATTTTCTCACCTTCAACATCTATTGCATCAGCCATTGCAAATGAATTTAACGAAGCGGGCGGCTTACAAAAATCAGCCTTAATGGAACTTGGTTTGATTCTATTCTTAATTACCACTTTAGTACTTGGGGCTTCACGCTTACTAATTATGCGTATGACAAAACTAGAAGGAAAACGCTAATGAAGTCTTTTCAAAATCAACGTTTTTACTGTCGTAAAATTAAAAACCAAGTAATGCTTGGATTAGCTTACCTTGCGGTAATCTTTGGGCTATTTTGGTTGGTTTGGATTCTCTATACTTTAGTGATGAAAGGGATCCCTGCGTTATCTTTCGATCTCTTTACCCAAGCAACACCTGCACCGAATGAAAAAGGCGGCTTAATGAATGCTATTTTAGGGTCGATTTTAATGGTTTCAGTTGCAACCTTTATTGCAACACCTATCGGCATTTTGGCAGGCACTTATCTAAGTGAATACGGTAGATACTCTTATTTAGCGAAAGTAACTCGTTTTCTGAACGATATTTTACTTTCTGCACCGTCAATTATCATCGGCTTATTTATCTATGCGATTTATGTTGCACAGGTGCAACATTATTCAGGTTGGGCAGGATCATTAGCCCTTGCAATGTTGGTTATTCCCGTTGTTGTGAGAACGACCGATAGTATGCTTAACCTTGTTCCGAATAACTTACGAGAAGCAGCTGCGGCTTTAGGTTGCCCACAATGGCGAGTGATTACAATGATCTGTTACCGAGCGGCTCGCTCAGGGATCATCACAGGGGTATTATTATCTGTTGCTCGTATTTCAGGCGAAACTGCACCTTTACTCTTTACTGCACTTTCCAACCAATTTACTTCGTGGGATATGAATGGACCAATGGCAAACTTACCCGTAGTGATCTACCAATATGCAGCAAGCCCATTTGAAGACTGGAATAATTTAGCGTGGGCAGGGGCAACGCTGATTACCCTATTTGTCCTTTCATTGAACGTATTAACGCGTGTTTACTTTAACAAACACAAATAAGGAATAAAAAGAATGAATACTTTACTTAACCAAATTGACGCAAAAATAACAGTAAATAACTTAAATTTTTACTATGGTGATTTCCACGCTTTAAAGAATATCAATATGCCAATTGCCCGTAATAAAGTTACCGCTTTTATCGGACCATCAGGCTGTGGAAAATCGACCTTACTTCGTACTTTTAATCGTATGTTTGAGCTTTATCCAAACCAACGTGCAACGGGGGAAATTAACTTAGAAGGCGAGAATTTACTGACTTCACATACTGATATTTCCATTATTCGTGCAAAGGTGGGAATGGTTTTCCAAAAACCGACACCTTTCCCAATGTCGATTTATGATAATGTTGCTTTTGGTATTCGTCTATTTGAGAAACTACCAAAATCAGAACTTAATGATCGTGTTGAGTGGGCTTTAACTAAAGCAGCACTTTGGAATGAAGTAAAACATAAACTCCACCAGAGTGGCGATAGTCTTTCAGGTGGGCAACAGCAACGTTTATGTATCGCTCGTGGAATTGCGGTAAAACCAGACGTATTATTGCTTGATGAACCTTGTTCGGCACTTGACCCAATCTCAACAATGAAAATTGAAGAACTCATTACCGAATTAAAACACGACTATACCGTTGCCATTGTAACCCACAATATGCAACAAGCAGCACGTTGTTCAGACTATACCGCTTATATGTATTTAGGCGAGTTAGTGGAGTTTGGCGAAACTAAGCAAATCTTCGATAAACCGAAAAATCAACGGACAGAAGATTATATTAAAGGTAGAATGGGCTAGATGTAAGTTAAGTATAGTCAATTATTTTCTGCCTTCACTTACGGAGGCAGATTGTTGCTCAAACGGTGTTTACTAGCACTTCGGCTAATACCTTTCTTACACACATATCCATATTATTCAATCATTTACACTTAATAGGAATTCATATAATGTCAAATAACATTCTTATCGTGGAAGATGAACGAGCAATCCGAGAGATGATCGCACTCTATTTACTCAAACAAAAATATGATGTGATTGAAGCGGAAGACTATCAAAGTGCGGTCAATAAAATGGCAGAAAAGCCTAAACTTATTCTGCTGGATTGGATGTTACCAGGGCGATCTGGCATTCAATTTTTGGAATATCTTAAGAAAAACGAAGAAACAGCAAAAATTCCTGTCATTATGCTAACGGCTCGCAGTGCAGAAGAAGATTGTATTACAGGGCTCAGTGCAGGTGCGGACGATTACATCACCAAACCTTTTTCGCCGAAAATCTTACTTGCACGTATTGAAGCGGTTTGGCGACGTAGTTACGATCCGCCCAGTGCATTACTCAATATTGATAATTTAGTTATCGATCAGCAAGCTCAACGTGTTAGCTTTGAAGGAAAATCTATCGATCTCAGTGGAACTGAATATAAGTTACTGCATTTCTTTATGACTCACCCTGAAAAAGTGTATAACCGAGAGCAACTGCTTGATTTTATTTGGGGTAATGATATTTATGTGGAAGACCGAACGGTCGATTCCTATATCCGCCGATTACGCAAAAACCTTGAACCCTATGGTTTTGATCGTTATATCCAAACCGTTCGTGGTTCTGGTTATCGCTTTTCAACGCATTTTCAGGATAACTAATGAAACTCAACATTTCACTCAAGCATTTTGTCCTTGAATTGTTATTATCTGTGGGGATCGCTTTCCTGCTCTCACTCTTTGCTAAAGAATTTACTTTTTGGTTTTCTAGTATTTTAATTTTATTACTTGTTTGGCATCACTATAATGAATTTAGCTTATTGCAAATTATTAACCCAAACCGACCGCTTGAGAAAGTTAAAAAAGTAAGCGGTATCGAGCATATTTCCCAAACTGCAGCTTACTATCAAGCACGCTCACGCCGAGAAAAAATTAAAACATTACGCTTACTGTCTAAATTAAACCGTAATATTCAATATTTGCCAGATGCGATTATTATTTGTGAGCATAATGGTGATATTTCTTGGTGTAACAATGTTGCTCAAGATATGTTTGCTTTCTTTTGGGATAAAAAATCCACTAAAAGCATTTTTAACGTGATTTTCTACCCTGAATTTAAGCATTATTTTCGTCAGCCGAACCGCAACCGACCGCTTGTATTACTAACTCACAATCAACGTTATATTGAACTTAATTTAAACAGCTACGATAGCGAGTCTTACTTAATTATTGCGAGAGATGTTACATCGTTTATCCGCCTACTTCATACTCGCCAAACCTTTTTGGCGAATATGAACCACGAATTACGCACACCTTTAACCGTTCTTCAAGGTTATTTAGAAATATTAGAAGGCGAATTGGATAACCCAACGTTACAGAAAAAAGCCATCGAAGCGATGAAAGAGCAGAGCCAGCGAATGAATAATTTGCTACAACAGCTGAGTATTTTGGCGAAAATTGAAGGCTCTAATAATACGGAACATCAAGCAATCGATCTCTCTCAACTGATTTTAACCATTCGTAAAAATACCGATATTCTGCACGACAGCCAGCAGCAAATTGAGTTTAATATTGAGCCAGATATTTTTGTGATAGGTGATGAAGGGCAGTTACAAAGTGCAGTTTCAAACTTAATTTACAACGCTGTCCATCACGCAGGGAATGATGCAACGATTAAAATTAGCTTAGAAAAAACCGCACAGGGCATTAGGTTTTGTGTGGAAGATAATGGCGTAGGAATTGAAACTCAACATCTCGCTCATTTAACTGAACGTTTTTATCGTGTCGATGAATCTCGTAGCCATAAAACAGGCGGTAGCGGTTTAGGATTGGCTATCGTTAAACACGCCTTAGAGCAACATCACAGTTACCTTGAAATTCAAAGTGAAGTCGGCAAAGGCAGCCAATTCGCTTTTGTTATTAAAGATGAATTTATTACAGAGTCGTTGAAATAAACAAGCGGTAAGATTGATCTAATGGTGAAGACGATAACCTTCATTTACTCGTTGACATCCTCCCCATCCTAAAGGATGGGGATTCCTACTAGCTCCCATTGCAAGCAATAGGCTACTCTCGGTGGGTTCTTGCTGCTGACCGCTAGTGCGGTTCACTTCACAAGCGCTACGGACACGTCCTGCCCTGATATTATTATCTGCCTTGATATTTTACGCTTGGACGATTACTCGCCCTCGCTCCAACACATTTAATGCTCCAACCACATCTGCGTTTTCTGTGTAGCCACATTCTACGCACTCAAAATCGGCTTGCGTTTGGCGATTTTCTTTCGCTGTATGACCGCAACAAGGGCAAATTC
>NZ_LEKM01000032.1 GCF_009761375.1 Ursidibacter arcticus
GATAGCTTGCGGTTTTTTGCATTTACAGGTAAATACTAGGTAATGGAGTATAATTACTAGACATAATGACAGATAAAAATATTAACATTTTTGTAATAAATTATGATTAGCTATCTAGAACGCTTTACTTTCCTGTTTTAAATGGTAAATTAATCTCTTTTTTGTAAGGTTAATGGAATGAGAGAACTTTTTTTAGAGCAGATTGATTTAACAAATTGTTCTCTTATTTCGTTATCAGAAACTATTCAGCGTATTGATCAGCTTGATCAATTCCGAATCAAAAGAGCATTGAATAATTCAAATGATGCTTTTCAGCGTGTATTTACGTTTGTACCGCTTTTACTTCACTATAACCACCCTTCGCTTGCATCTTATACCGAAAATGCTCCTTGTGGCATTTATCAATTTGAACCAAATGAGATGCAATTGGCTTATTTAGCTGGTATTCAACTACATAGCATTGAACACTTTGATTTTGATGGTCTATATGCGATGGGCAGTTTAGGCTCAATTACCCAAACTACCTTATCTGATTTAGATTTCTGGCTCTGCCATTCAAAAAAATTTTCAGAAGATGAGCGTTATTATTTAGAAAAAAAATTACATAAAATAGAACTATGGGCAAAAGAACAAGGTGTTGATGTCAATTTCTACCTAATGAACCCAGAGGAGTTTCGTTCACATAAATACGATAGTGAAGTAACTGCAGAACACTGCGGTTCAGCACAGCATTACTTTTTATTAGATGAATTTTATCGCTCTGCTATTCGTTTAGGTGGAAAACGTGTCTTGTGGTTACATTTATCTGATGAATGTGAAAACTATCAAACAGCAGTAGCTAATGCAGTCAGTAATAATTTAATTTGTTTAGATGAATGGCTTGATTTTGGTGATTTCTCCGAATTACCTTTAGGAGAATATTTTGGGGCGAGTTTATGGCAACTTTATAAAGGCATTGATTATCCTTACAAATCTGCAATTAAAATTTTACTACTTGAGAGTTATTCTGAAACTTACCCTGAAACCTTTCTGATCTCTAAAAAATTTAAAGCGTTATTACATTCAAATAAAGCGTTGAATTACCATTTCGACCCTTATATCGCAATGCTTGAGCAAGTTACGGATTATTTAACTAAACGTCAAGAATTGACACGTTTAGAGTGTTTACGTTATTGCTTTTATATTAAATCAAGTGAAGGGCAGCTTGATAGTTGGAAAAAGCAAGAACTCAATGCTTTGGCTACAACGTGGGGGTGGAGTGAGACAGAATTTCATCTACTGGAAATGAAATCGCATTGGAAAGTTAAGCAAGCAATGCGTCACCAACAGATGCTAGTCGAACAATTTTTGCAGAGTTATCGGAATTTAATCAATTTTGCCCGCAAATTCCAGATAGATCCAAGCATTATGCCACAAGATACTGATTTGTTAATGCGTAAGCTCTACTCTGTATTTGAGGTATTACCTGGTAAAATTACTCTTATCAATGAAAAGATTGCGAGTAATTTATCTGAAAATGAAGTTACTTTTGTTGAGGTTGCAGAACATTGTTCTGCAAAAACAGGTTGGTATATGATCAATCACGCTCCACTTAGTGCTTATGATTCAACTAAGCGTTATGTGCAATATCATAAGAGCCTAAATAAACTAGTAGCTTGGGCATATTTTAATGGCATTGTCACAGTGAATACCCAACTGCATTTAGTCAGCCAAACCGTTAGCCTAGCTAAATTACGCCAATTTATTGCGGACCTACGTCTTTCTTTCCCTGCGAAATCCCCGATTGTTAAAGAAAGTGACCTTTATCATCCAAATGAAATTCGTAATTTAATTGTCGCAGTTAATCTGACCAAAGATCCCACTCGTGAAATGAGTAATCGACCTGATCTTTCCCAACTTAGCTTATTTAATCTAGGATCATCAGAAGAAGGGATTATCGGTAGTATCAGTATTATTTATCGCAATATGTGGAATGAAATAATCACGCAACATATTGAAGGACACGATTCTATCTTAAAAGCACTTAAACTGATTTCAAATAAAATTTACCGTAGTTCAGCACCGCCACAATCAGTAAATGTATTTTGTTACAGTGCTCAATTGCGTAATGAATTGCAGAAATTCGTGATGGGGTTAGTAAATCGTTGTATTACGGTGCAGACAGGAGGAATTTCGAGTAAGCAAGCAGACACATTTAATCTAGCAGGTAAAAAATGGCAACTGGTTTTTGGTAAGCGGATTGAATTAAAAGAGCTGATTACAGAAACTGAACAACCGCAGGTAGCTGAATTCCCAAAAGCATTCACAGTACCAAAAGAGATTTATAGTTTTGCAAGTGAAGGTTTTTTACAGTTCTTCTTTGAAGATTTACCAACAGGGGAATTTAACGTCTATGTGCTGGATAAGAAAAACAAAGTAGAAATTTACCCTGAATGTGTTGGGGAAAAAGAAGACAAAATCAAGCAAATTAGCCGCTTATATGCAGAAGATGAATCTTCACAAAATAGCCATTATTTAGAAAGCTTTAATTACCCACAATTCTATCAATTACTTGAGCTATCAGGGAACTTGATTATAGTTCCTTTCCAGAGTAAACAGCATCGGGATTATCTTGAGAAACTGAAGTCTGTTAAGAATTAGTTTAGATCAAACAGAACGATAATCTTACTTTTTTTGTCTGCGACAAGCGGTTAGAATAAACCGATTTTTTGCAAGTTTATGGATAAATTATGATCCCTGAATTGGGTTATTTTTGTTTAATTTTATTAGTGGGCATCTCCGCAACACAAGTAATGTTTTCAGTTTGGGGGGAAATTCGTCAGCAACCAAAATGGTTAGCTTATAACTCTTTTCTAACCCTTACTCAATCACTACTTGGCTGTATCTGTTTTTCTGCGTTAGCTCATGCTTTTATTGGTGATGATTTTAGTGTGAGTTATGTTGCAAGCCATTCTAACAGTCAATTACCGACTTTTTTTAAATTTTCAGCCACTTGGGGTGGACACGAAGGTTCAATGTTATTTTGGCTAACCGCTCTTTGCTTTTGGAGTGGTGTTTTTTGCCTTTTTTCGTTGAAAACTGACCGCTTATTTGCCAATCGCACCCTCGCTGTTCTCGCTTTGATTATTTTTGGCTTTGCCCTGTTTATTTTATTGATTTCAAACCCTTTTGAACGTAGTTTTCCTCCCCCACCAGAAGGACGAGATCTCAATCCTATGTTACAAGATATTGGATTGATCTTTCACCCGCCTTTACTTTACTTAGGCTATGTTGGTTTTGCAGTTTCTTTTGCAATGACAGTCGCAATGTTGCTGGGTGGCGTATTTGATTTTGCTATCGCTCGTTGGATCCGACCTTGGACAATTATCGCTTGGGGATTTTTAACTGCAGGTATCGTGCTTGGTGCTTGGTGGGCGTACTATGAATTAGGCTGGGGGGGCTGGTGGTTTTGGGATCCTGTTGAAAATGCCTCACTAATGCCTTGGTTACTTGGAACTGCTTTAATTCATAGTTTAATTGTTAGCGAACAACGCGGTATTTTTAGCTATTGGACGATTCTACTCGCAATTTTTGCTTTTGCCTTGAGCTTATTAGGCACTTTTATTGTCCGATCAGGCGTGCTGACTTCCGTTCACGCCTTTGCTGTTGATGCTGATCGTGGTATTGCCATTTTAAGTCTTTTTTTCAGTTTGAGCTTTATTGCATTGGCACTTTTCGCCTTCAAAGTCAATTTATGGCAAGGTAATGTACGGTTTAAATGGCTGTCAAAAGAAACAGCCTTACTTGTCTTAAATAGCCTGTTTGTATTAGCGACTTGTGTGGTGATATTAGGCACATTTTATCCAATGATCTTTAGTGCAATGGGTTGGGGAGCTATTTCGGTCGGAGCACCTTATTTTAATAGTATCTTTGCTCCATTAGCCTTATGTCTGCTTGTTATAATGGCATTCGCAACGATTTTACGTTGGAAACAATGTTCGAATAAACAGATTATCGCCCAGCTGTTGCTAATTCCTATTGCAATATCACTTGCTTTAGGACTCATTTATAGCGTATTAGATCGCCACAACATTTTCCAAATTGACTGGCTTCCCCTTATTTTTATCAGTTTAGCGATCTGGGTTATCCTAACCCATTTACCTTATCGGCAATTTATGTGGCAAATCCGACCGCTTGCAATGCGACTTGCACATATCGGTTTTGCAATTTGTGTGATTGGGGCAATGATGAATAGCTACTATGGTGATGAAATTGGCGTTCGCTTAAAACCAACGGAACGAACAGAATTGGCTGGCTTTTGGTTTGAATATGCTCAACATTACAATGAACTTGGACAAAATTATACAGCAGAGCAGTCGCTCTTCCATTTGTATGATGGTGATAAATATCTCGCCACGACAACAGCAGAACGCCGTTATTATGATATTCGTACAATGACAATGGTTGAAGTCGGGCTGATTCATTATGGATTAGATGATATTTACATTGTAATGGGCGATAAGTTCGGCAACAAAGAGTACGCCTTTCGCTTACACTATAAGCCTTATGTTCGTGCTTTATGGTTAGGGGGGGTATTGATGGTTATTGCTTCACTATTGGCTGTATTTGGATTAAGAGAGAGAAAGATAAAATGAAAAAAATACTACTTTTCTTACCGCTTATCTTATTGTTAGCTGTTGTACTTTTCCTCGTTATGCAATTAAAGAGTAGCGATAATATTCCGCCCAGTGAAAATTGGCAAGGTAAACCATTTCCTGAATTTATGGCGAGAAGTCTGCTCGATGTGAATGCAACGTTACATAAAGAGAGTTTGCCGAAAGAACCTTTTATCTTGAATGTTTGGGCTAGTTGGTGTACTTGGTGTATTAAAGAGTTTCCAATATTGCTTTCAATGCAACAGCAAGGGGTAAAAATTGTCGGTTTAACTTATGTTGATCGCCCTGATGATGCTAAACAAGCCTTACAACGTTGGGGAAACCCATTTTTGTTTGTTATTGATGATGCTCAGCATAATGTGCTGAATCAAACCTTAAATATTTCCTCAGCACCAACAAGTTATCTCATTGATAAAAATGGTGTGATTCGCTATCAGCAAAAAGGCTATAACCCTCATTTTGAGCAAGATTTTATGCCACGATTAAATCAATTAAAGGCGGAACAATAGTGAAACGGTATTTCATCATTTTGTGGCTTATCTTTAGTTGGAATACGCCATCTTGGGCGGAAATGGTCGATACCTTTCAGTTTCAATCGGAACAGCAACGTGTAAGAGCGATTGCTTTAGCAAAATCACTCCGTTGCCCCCAATGCCAAAATCAAAATCTACTTGAATCCAATGCAACACAAGCCTATAAGTTGCGAATTGAAGTTTATGAAATGGTAAACCAAGGGAAAAGTGATCAAGATATTATCCGCATTATGACCGATCGTTTTGGCGATTTTGTTAATTACAACCCTCCAATAAAGCCACAAACTTGGTTATTGTGGGCAACGCCTTTTGCAATTTTGCTTGTAATGGCAGTCGGGATTATTTGGCGAGTGAAGAGAAAAAACAATGACCCAGCGTAAACAACTCAATGCAGATTACTATCAACAAGCGGTAAGATTTGCTGAAAATTTTGCAACAGAAAAAGATCGAGAAGATTATTTACAAGAAATTGCTGATCGCAAAGCGTTTGAGCAGAATGATCTCGCTCAATCTTATTTGCAAAAAAATAGCTCAAAGTTACCGCTTACTTGGCAAAAAATTGTGCTGTTAGGAGTATGGGTAATTATCGCAGGAGGATTTTATGGACAAACTGGGCGTTATCAGCAGGTAGTTGAAGGCGAGCAAGCATTTACCCAGTTTCAGCAACAAAAATCTGACGAAGATAGCCAACAACGTAATCATCACTATATTGTGAATTTACAAAATCAACTGCGTGAAAGCCGAAATAATGGGGATTTATGGTTTGAATTAGGGCAAGCCTATTCACTAAATAATGATTTTGAGTCGGCGTTAGTCTGTTTTCATAATGCGTCTGGCATTCTAGGAAAAAAAGCAAGCCTGCTAGGTGCAATGGCAACGGCAGATTATTATTTACATAAACAAAAGATTACCGAACAGGCACAAGAGTGGATTGAGCAGGCACTAACAATTGATCCACAAGAGAGTGCCAGCTTGCTATTATTGGCTTCAGATGCTTTTTTACATAATAATCCCCAACAAGCGATTACTTATTGGGAAAGAGCCTTAGATAGTGAAAATCAATCGCTTGATCGCCGAGAAATTATTAAAAGCATTAAATTGGCGGAACAGATGAGCAAATTTGGTAAATAATTTGTGAAATCTTACCGCTTATTGACCTTGTTGGTATCTATTATTGTGCCATTTGCTCTACAACTTTCATAAAGCCATCTGCAGAAGCATAAACTTCTTCTTTACCCTGAGCCTTTAAAATCATATCAGAAAGTTCTCGAAAGGCTGAATGCCCCCCTTTACGAGTTAAAACAAGATCGGCTTGTTGCTTGATATAATCAAAGGCATCGCCAACAGCAACCGCTAATCCACAAACATCAAAGGCAGGAAGATCTAACGTATCATCACCTAAAAATGCAGTTTCTTCCGCACAAACCCCCGCTTGTTGCATTAATTCCAAGCAGGCTTGTTTTTTAGACATCTTACCTAATTGAAAAAGTGGAATGCCTAGATCCTTAATTCTTCTACGCAAAATGGGAGTATCGCCACCTGAAAGTACCGCAACTTGAATACCACAAGCAAGTAACATTTTAATCCCTAAACCATCTTTGACATTAAAATATTTGAGAGCCTCACCATTTTCACTGTAATACAAACTACCGTCAGTTAATACACCATCAACATCAGTAATGACTAATTTTATTTTTGTAAGCTGTTCCATAAGGTTTCCTTGATTTTAAACAGGGGGAGTTTTATTATTCCACATTATAGCTTTTTGGAGGTACGAATGTCGATTTCTCAAAATCTAGCGACAATTTCTAAGCAAATTCAACAATTTACTCAACAAGCACAACGCCCAGAAAATAGCGTGAAATTACTTGCAGTGAGTAAAACTAAGCCGATTTCTGCCATTGAGCAAGCGATTAGTGCAGGGCAGCGAGCATTTGGTGAAAACTATGTTCAAGAAGGGGTTGAAAAGGTGCAATATTTTGCTCATCAATCGGATTTGGAGTGGCATTTCATCGGTGCATTGCAGTCGAATAAAACGCGTCTAGTGGCAGAGCATTTTGATTGGGTACAGACGATAGATCGTCTAAAAATAGCTCAACGTTTAAGTGAACAACGCCCAGTTGGCAAACCAGCCCTAAATGTATTACTACAAATTAACATTAGCGATGAAGATTCCAAATCAGGTATTGCTCCCACAGAAATGCTTGCATTAGCAACTGAGATTAACCAATTACCGAATTTAAAATTGCGTGGCTTAATGGCAATACCAAAACCTGAATCCGAGCCAGAACAACAGCGTATTGCGTTAGCACAAATGCAAACGTTATTTGAACAGCTAAAATGTCATTTTAAGGATATTGATACCTTATCAATGGGAATGTCAGACGATATGCAAACAGCGATTGAATGTGGCTCTACAATGGTGCGTATTGGTACTGCGATTTTTGGTGCGAGAAATTATTAAATTGGTTTATATAAGCGGTAACAAAAGCGGGATTTTTTGCAAATTCCGCTTTTTTATTAGGTAAAGAAAGGGGTAGAATTTCGCTTATGTGTTGGAGTTGGGAATGTTCAATGACTTTCTTGATAAACTGCAATATACTTACACAAAATTATTTTAAAAACGATCTGAGGAAATATTATGCAACCTAAAGCTAAATTTAGAAAAGATTATCGCCAACCAGATTTTACTATCACCGATATTTATCTTGATTTTCAACTTGACCCTGAAGAAACATTGGTTACATCACGTTTAAGCGTACAACGTAAAAATCCAGAAGCAACGAGTTTACGTTTAGATGGTCATAGTTTTCAGTTAGTTTCCGTTAAACTAAATGGCGAAATATTTTCAAACTACCAGCAAGATAATGAATCTTTAACCTTAGCTTTAGAGAATTTCCCATCAGATCAGTTTGAATTAGAAATTAAAACATTATTACAACCGTCTAAAAATACGTCTTTACAAGGGCTGTATCAATCAGGTGATGGTATTTGTACCCAGTGTGAAGCGGAAGGTTTCCGTCAAATTACCTATATGTTAGATCGTCCAGATGTACTTGCAAAATATCGTACGAAACTAACCGCTTGTAAGAGCAAATATCCATACTTGCTTTCAAACGGAAATCGTATTGCACAGGGTGATTTAGATGATGGTCGTCATTGGGTTGAATGGGAAGATCCATTCTTAAAACCAAGCTATTTATTTGCGGTGGTTGCAGGTGATTTTGATCTGTTACAAGATAAATTTACCACAATGAGCGGACGTGAAGTTGATTTAGAAATTTACGTTGATCGTGGCAATTTAGATCGTGCAAGTTGGGCAATGGCAAGTTTAAAACGCTCAATGAAATGGGACGAAGAACGTTTTGGCTTAGAGTACGATTTAGATATTTATATGATCGTGGCGGTGGACTTCTTCAATATGGGAGCGATGGAAAACAAAGGGTTAAACATTTTTAACTCTAAGTTTGTTTTAGCTAACCCACAAACAGCAACCGATGAAGATTATATGAATGTGGAGAGCGTGATTGCTCACGAATATTTCCACAACTGGACGGGTAACCGCATTACTTGTCGTGATTGGTTTCAACTAAGCTTAAAAGAAGGTTTAACCGTATTCCGCGATCAAGAATTTACATCGGACTTATGGTCTCGCTCTGCAAAGCGTATTGAAGATGTCCGTTTCTTGCGTGCTTTCCAGTTTGCTGAAGATGCAAGCCCGATGGCTCACCCAATTCGCCCTGAAAAAGTGATTGAAATGAATAACTTCTATACAGTAACCGTCTATGAAAAAGGGGCGGAAGTCATTCGTATGATTCACACTTTACTAGGCGAAGAGAAATTCCAAAAAGGAATGAAACTTTATGTGGCAGAAAACGATGGTAAAGCCGCAACCTGCGAAGATTTTGTTTCAGCAATGGAGCGTGCATCTGGCATTGATTTACAGCAGTTCCGCCGTTGGTATAGCCAATCAGGTACGCCAGAGCTGACAGTCGCAGATGAATATGATGAGAAACGCCAAACCTATCGTTTACACGTTGCACAAATGACACCTGCCACAGCAGATCAAGTAGAAAAAGTGAATTTGCATATTCCATTGAAAATTGCACTCTACGGACAAAATGGCGAAAAACTGAAATTACAGCACGAGCTATTAACAGTGAGTGATGTGTTAGATGTGATTCACGATAATCAAACTTTTGAGTTTCATAATGTACCGCAACGTCCAGTACCTGCGTTACTTTGTGATTTCTCTGCCCCAGTGCGTATTGATTATAACTACACCACAGAGCAACTTAGCACACTGTTAAAATATGCTGAGAATGATTTTGTTCGTTGGGACGCTGCTCAAACACTGTTTATCAATGAATTAAAAGCTAATTTAACTCGCCATCAACAAGGTCTAGCGATGAGTTTCTCGCCTGAATTATTAGATGGCTTAACCTTAGTACTCGAAAATGCAAATCAAGATCCTGAATTAGCCGCACTTACGCTAACACTACCGAAAGAAACAGAATTTGCAGAATCCTTTAAAGTGATTGACCCTGCGGGTATTGCGGTTGTACGCGATTTTATGCAACACCAAATTGCAGAAGCGTTAAAAGATCGTTTCTTAGTAACTTATAACCAAAATAAATTAACAGGTTATCGTGTTGATGCAGAAGATATGGCAAAACGAGCGTTACGCAACGTATGCTTATCCTACCTAGCGTTTACTGATGTTGGAAATACCTTGGTTCACAAACATTATCACCAAGCAGATAATATGACGGATACACTAGCGGCACTTTCTGCCGCAACAAAAGCACAGTTGCCTTGTCGTGATCAGCTATTAGCAGATTTTGAAGAAAAATGGCATCACGATGGCTTAGTAATGGATAAATGGTTTGCGTTACAGGCTACTCGCCCTGATGACAATGTATTAGAGCTAGTGCAAGAGCTATTAAGCCACCGTAGCTTTAACTTAAAGAACCCTAACCGCCTGCGAGCTTTAATTGGTAGCTTTGCATCGCAAAACCCAAGAGCTTTCCACGCCATTGATGGTTCTGGCTACCGTTTCTTAGTGGATATGTTAATTAAACTGAATGAAACAAATCCGCAAGTTGCCGCTCGCCTTATTGAGCCATTGATTAAACTCTCACGTTATGATGCACAACGTCAAACCTTAATGCGTCGTGGCTTAGAACGCTTGAAAGGTTTAGATAATTTGGCTCGTGATCTCTTTGAGAAAATTGAAAAGGCATTGCAGTAATGCGTTGGTACACCGCCTTATTTTCATTCCAAGGTCGCCTTAACCGTCAAGGATTTTGGATCGGCTTTGGAATTAACTTCGCCTTTTTGTTTATATTTGCAAATTTTATCTTAAATCCAACCGCTTTTAGCTGGATTAGCATACTGCCATTGCTCTTATCTGCATATAGCTTGGCGGCAGTCATCACAAAACGCTTACACGACAGAAATCGTTCTGGAAAAGCGTTATTGATGGTTCTCGTCCCTATCTTATGCTACTTCTGTTCATTGGGAACAGATGGCACAATGGCGTGGTTACTCGGCATTTTTATGCCCGTATTCATTGGCACAATGTTGTTATTAGAATGGGGCGTATTTGCGGGTAACCCTGAAGCAAACCAGTATGGCAACAAAGGACAATCTATTCGGTTTAAATAAATGAACAGCGTAATTTTATAGAAAAACAATGACAGACATTAAACTTAACTATCATAAAACCCATTTTTTAACTTCTGCCCCTGATATTCGTCACTTACCTGAAGATAACGGCGTAGAAATTGCTTTCGCAGGACGTTCTAATGCAGGAAAATCAACCGCATTAAATGCACTCACTAACCAAAAAAGCCTTGCTCGAACATCAAAAACACCAGGGCGAACTCAGCTTATCAACCTATTTGAAGTTGAGCCAAACTGTAAGCTCGTTGATTTACCTGGTTATGGCTACGCAGCTGTACCTGAACAGATGAAACGCCAATGGCAAGATGCTTTAGGCGAGTATTTACAGAAACGAAACTGCTTGCGTGGTGTGGTTATTTTGATGGATATTCGCCACCCACTCAAAGATCTCGATCAACAAATGATCGAATGGGCGGTGGCATCAGAACTCCCTGTGCTATTGCTTTTAACCAAAGCGGATAAACTAAGCCAAAGTGCGAGAAGTAAGCAAGTGAAAATGGTTCGAGAAGCGATTTTACCTTTTCAAGGCGATATTCAAGTAGAAGCCTATTCCGCCCTAAACCGTATTGGTATTGATAAATTAGCTCATAAACTTGACACTTGGTTTGCAGAAGTATTTGCCACAACAGAGGAATAAACAATGTACGATTTAACCGAATTACGCCAAACAACCGATGAAATTATCGAAAACTTACTCGCTGATGGCTCAGATCCTGAGGCACTTTATATTATTGAACACCACATTGCCCACCACGATTTTGATAAATTAGAAAAATTAGTGGTTGATGCCTACAAACTCGGCTATGAAATTTCTGAAGCGGAAGAAATTGAAGAAGAAAATGGTAAAGTTATTTTTGTGTGTGATATTGTCAGCGAAATTGAATTAAATGCCGACTTGATCACTGCACAACAAAAGGAGTTATTACCACTGATTGAAAAGGCTGGGGCGGAATACGAAGGCTGGGGCACTTATTTTGAAGATCCAAACAGCGATGAAGATGAATATGGTGAAGACGGCGAATTCTTCGATGATGAAGATGACGATTTTGACGATGAACGCCGTTAATTAACAAGCGGTCGGATAGGCAAAAAAATTTTGCAGATCTGACCGCTTAAATCTAGCTCAATTGCTAATTGATGCTCACCACCCTCGATAACTTTTATAATTGTCACAACCCTTTTGATTACCTAATTGGCAGGCTTTTTCATAGAATTCTTTAGATCCAAAAAGGACTTTAGAGCCGATATGAATGAATTCAACAGGATAGCCATTTGCTTTAAGCACACCTAAATTATTTAATGCCCCAGCGTGTTCTTGTTTAGCAGCTTTGCTGTACCATTCAATAGCTTTGGCGTGATTTTGTGCTACGCCATTACTGTTGTAATAACGTAATCCTAAATCAAATTGAGCATCAATAACGTGATAGATGTTTTTTCATTGCTTCCTACTTAAATTGTAAAACTAAAATTGTTGCTTGTTCCTGTTACGATAGGTTTATGATTTGCAAAATCTCTTAAAACTGGAGAATGTGGGTGTCCATATCGTCCGTCATTTGGATTTGCTGAAAATAGACTATATATGGAGTTAATATCACTTGCTAATCCCTTATAATGATTTCCTTCAGCCCCGTGATGAGCAACTTGTAAGCAATAAATACTATCAATACGAGTTTGTCCCATAGCTTGTTGTAATAAAGAGAAACGATCAAAATTATTTAAGTATCCGTCCCCACAGTAAAGCACTGCTTTTTTCTCATTATTTTTTATATTGATATCTGAAACATATAAAAATAAAGAAATAATATTCTTCTGTGTGCTGTTTTTGCCAAAGGCTTGATTATATAAATTTTCTAATTGAGAAATAGTTGATTTGTCTAATGGATTATTTTCAATAATATTGAGAATTTGTTGTTGGAATACTGTTATATCTTTTGGTTTTTTTCTAAATTTTTTTAAAGGCATATTGTAAGGGAAAAACTCTACACCACTAACATTAATTGGGCTGGTTGGATCAAGTAATTTAATATCTTTAACAGTTTCTTTCCATTGCTTTATTTCAGAATGAATAAAGCTATCTTCGGGATGCCAAGTAGAAAAAGACAATTTATCAGCTTCTTCTGGCGTAGAATGTTCAATTTTTTGATAGGAAGGAACTAAAAGCAGTGTAGCTTCATTTATTATATCGGGATAATTTTTTGATAAATATTGAACGGGATCCAAATAAAAACTAAACATTTCATCTTCAAGATCAATATCATTAAGAAATAACCACATTATTCTTTGCCAAAGCGAGCAATAAGGAAGTAAGATAAATTTAGGTTTTGTTTTCTGAAATAGCTTATCTAATTGATTAACATGATCATCATCAAAGTGTGAAATTACTAATAAATCTATTTCATTATATGTATTATTTACGGTATTTATTGCTGAGTGAATATACTTCTGTTTTGATAATGTCCCACAATCATAAACCCAACTAAAAGCGGTGTTGCCACCACTTAAAACTTTGCCACTGGAAAATAAGCCTTGTCCAACAGCCCAAAATTCGCACTGTAATGCAATACTCATCTTATTTCCCCTCATTTAATTGACGATACATATCACAACCTTCTTGCAAGCCATTATCACAAGCTCGACCAAACCACATTTTAGCCTTTGCCATATCTTGTGGAACGCCCTCCCCCAAAACATAGCTACCTCCAAGAATAAATTGAGCTTTTGCATTCCCTTGTTCTGCAGCTTGTTGATACCATTTCGCTGCTTGCTGATAATCTTGTTTGACGCCTTGTCCTTGCTCATACATCAACCCTAAATTATATTGAGCTTTTGCATTCCCTTGTTCTGCAGCTTGTTGATACCATTTCGCTGCTTGCTGATAATCTTGTTTGACGCCTCGCCCCTTGGCATACATCAACCCTAAATTATGTTGAGCCTCTGCACCCCCTTGTTCAGCGGCTTTTTGATACCATTTCACTGCTTGCTGATAATCTTGTTTGACGCCTTTTCCTTCCTTATACATCAATCCTAAAGCAAATTGAGCTATTGCATTCCCTTGTTCTGCGGCTTTTTGAAACCATTTCACTGCTTGCTGATAATCTTGTTTGACGCCTTGTCCGTTGTCATACATCACCCCTAAATTAAATTGAGCCGCCGCATACCCTTGTTCTGCGGCTTGTTGATACCATTTCACTGCTTGCTGATAATCTTGTTTGACACCTCGCCCCTCGGCATACATCACCCCTAAATTAGCTTGAGCCTTTGCATCCCCTTGTTCTGCGGCTTTTTGAAACCATTTCACTGCTTGCTGATCATCTTGTTTGACGCCTTGTCCTACCTTATACATCACCCCTAAATTAGCTTGAGCCATTGCATATCCTTGTTCTGCGGCTTTTTGAAACCATTTCACTGCTTGATGATAATCTTGTTTGACGCCTCGTCCATTGTCATACATCACCCCTAAATTAAATTGAGCCTTTGCATTCCCTTGTTCAGCGGCTTTTTGATACCATTTCACTGCTTGATGATAATCTTGTTTGACGCCTTGTCCCTTGGCATACATCACCCCTAAATTAAACTGAGCCTTTGCATACCCTTGTTCTGCGGCTTTTTGAAACCATTTCACTGCTTGATGATAATCTTGTTTGACGCCTTGTCCGTTGTCATACATCACCCCTAAATTAAACTGAGCCTTTGCATACCCTTGTTCTGCGGCTTTTTGAAACTATTTCACTGCTTGATGATAATCTTGTTTGACGCCTCGCCCCTTGGCATACATCACCCCTAAATTAAATTGAGCCTCTGCATACCCTTGTTCTGCGGCTTGTTGATACCATTTCACTGCTTGCTGATTATCTTGTTTGACGCCTTGTCCGTTGTCATACATCAACCCTAAATTAAATTGAGCCGCTGCATCCCCTTGTTCTGCTAAGGGTTGCCAGAGACGGAAAGCGGTTTGATAATCTTGCTTTTGTACAGCCTCAAACCCTTGTTGAAACTGTTGTTCAGGGGTATTGGCGTAGCTAAGGGGAGCGAATGCCAAAAGGGAGGCGGTGAGTAATGTTTTGACGTTTTTCATTGGAATTTTTCCTTTTTATTAAGATAAATTAAATTGAACAAAATCTAATTATATATTGTTTTTTTTGTGTGCAATTTGCTATGCTTTTGCAAACTCAAACTAGGAAAATTAGTAAGGAGGGGTAACGAATTCAAAATGCTGTTAAATGTAACATTTTGTTCCTTTCGGCTCGCTTTGCTCGCTACTTCTCCTATAAGCGAGGAGGGAATGTAATCTGAAACGTTACGATAAATAAGTTTGTTAATAGTTTGATTATGCAATTTTTGGGGGAGAGTGGGGGCTGAAATTTACAGGCTAAACCCTGTACAATGCGGTGTTCAGCCCTTAGAATAATGCTTTAGCTTTCAGTAGAGTGCCTACAACCCTTTTTTAATCCAGTACTGATAAGGCACAGATGCAGTTTGGCTTTGTAGCAGTTGATGATCCATAAATTGACAAAAACTCGGAATATCGCGGGTGGTGGCAGGGTCGTCAGCAACGATAAATAGCACTTCCCCATCAGCCATATTACGAATCGTTTTACGGGTAAGCATTACAGGCTCAGGGCAACGTAGCCCTAAGGTATCTAAGGTTTGATGAATAGTTATTTCGTTCATTATTTTTGATCACTTAACATAAGGAAATAAGATGAAAACATTATTTTCGCAACATATTGTACGATTACAGCAGATTGTCCAACAAGCGTTAGAATTAGCTCGCTTAGATGGCTTGTGGATTTACGCAGGGGCAATGAAGTATCATTTTTTAGATGACCAAACAGCTCCCTTTAAAATTAACCCACATTTTAATTATTTCTTTCCAGACCCAACTGCCGAACAAAGCTGGATTTTCGTTGATGGAAAAAATAAACCGAAAGTTTATTTTTACGCACCGCAAGATTACTGGCACGTTGTGCCTAATCCGCCAGTTTCTGCATTTTTTGCCGATGAATTTGACTGGCAAATGCTAACTGAACCTAGCCAAATTAAGCAATATATTATGCAACCGCAACATTGTGCTTTTATCGGCGATGATGTGGCATTGGCAGAAAGTTTAGGCTTTGAGCATATCAATCCGAAAAAGGTGCTAAATGTACTGCATTTTGAGCGTTCGATCAAAACAGAATTTGAAATTGAATGTATTGCTCAAGCTCAATTTAGTGCAATTAAGGGGCATTTAGCGGCGAAAGATGCCTTTTTTGCAGGGAAAAGTGAGTTTGAAATCAATCTCGCTTATCTGCAAGCGACAGAACAATCGGATAATAACGTCCCTTATGGCAACATTGTCGCGATTAACCAAAACAGTGCGGTGTTGCATTATACTCGTTTAGATACTCAGCTACCCAAAGCTCGCCACAGTTTCTTGCTTGATGCAGGCACAATGTGTTGTGGTTATGCGTCAGATATTACCCGTAGCTATGCTTACGATCCACAAAGCGAATTTGCTCAGCTAGTGGCTCAAATGGAGCAATTTAAATTGGCAACTATTGATGATTTGCAAGTGGGGATTAACTACTTGAGTTATCACACTCAAATGCACCAATGGATTTCGCAAATGTTGCGTGAATTTGATTTTGTGAAATTGCCAGCCGAGCAAATTTTTGAGGAAGGGATTAGTCGTATTTTCTTCCCTCACGGCTTAGGGCATCAGCTTGGCTTGCAAGTACACGATGTGGCTGGTTTTCAACAAAATCAGCGTGGAACACATAAAGCGCCGCCAGATATTTATCCAAGTTTGCGTTGTACTCGTGATCTTGCTGAAGGAATGGTTCTCACCATTGAGCCAGGGTTCTATTTTATTGAGATGTTGCTAAATCCTTGGCGAAACGCACCGCTTGCAAGGTTCTTTAATTGGGAGAAAATTGATTACTTTAAGCAATTTGGTGGTATTCGTACTGAAGATAATGTCGTTATGCGTACAAATGGAGCGGAAAACTTAACGGCACTGGCAGAAAAATAAATATAAAATAATTCAGATTATTGACAAAGTCTTTTTTCATTCGGACGCCAGCGTGGCGTCCCTACAAGAAAAGTTATAACCAATTGAAAAATAACAGATTTTATTTTGTTATGTAGGGACGCCACGCTGGCGTCCGTTAATTGGATACAACAAATTAGAGTTTGTCATCAGTCTG
>NZ_LEKM01000033.1 GCF_009761375.1 Ursidibacter arcticus
ACATAGTGTTTTCCTTATTTATATTAATAATGAGTTAAAAAGGGAACCTATTATATAAAAAATAATATCAGTATCTCCACATAAAATTATTCGGAAATGGCTATTGCTGCTATATCTATTTGCATTTTCGATATTAAAGCTCCCCCTCAAAGAGTAAGGCGTAATGGAAAAATGGTGAGCTAAAGCAACCCTACTCTAAATAGCTTATTTATTGATGATGTTGTTTTTATTCGCAAATGTCATCTTTTTTTGCAAAAATCCGCTACAATCCCACCGCTTGTTAATGGATCGTTTTGAGTCTTTTTATTTTAGGAGTGTCAATGTTAAAGCAAGTTCCACAAAGTCTGCTACTGCTTAATTAAGAAAAGTTTATTTATAACCTTTTGTTGAATTTTTTTTGACAAAAGGTTTTTTTATGATATTTTTACTTAATATAGGTTCTTTTTTGAACTTTTTTTACTTTAACTTAGTTTAAAAGGTTATATTTGATGCGTGAAAATATTATCGAGCTAATGGCTAAGCTGAAAAATCAGTTAGAAATAGAAATCTCATCGGATTTAGATAAAGAAGTGTTTGAGCCTTTGCAAGTAAATGAGATGGCTTCATTTGGCAAAATGCTAAATGAAAAACGCAAGGCATTGCAACTGGATATTCAGAGTTTAGAGTGGCAAACGGGGATTTCTAGCTCAACACTAAAGCGGCTGTTTAAAGATCCGAGCCAAGTCAAATTTAGTAGTGTAGTTCTTGTAGCCCAAACTTTAGGGGTTAAGTTATGCTTCGCCAAGTAACTGTCTTTTTATATGACAAGAAAATCGGCTATCTTCGTCAAGATGAGCAAGGTTTTACCTTTGAATACCTTGAAGGCTACCAAGGTTTGCCACTCTCTTTAAGTTTGCCTGTGGTTCAAAAAATGTTCCACTCAAAAACGTTATTTCCCTATTTTGCCTCCCTTGCACCCGAAGGTTGGCTAAAACATCGTTTTGGTGAATTACAAAAAATTGATGAACAAGATTTATTCGGTATTTTGATTCAAAATGGGGAAAATTTGCTTGGTGCGGTAAAATTAGTGGCAGGAGAAGAAAAATGAGATGCCCGATTTTATTAAAATCGTCAGACTGATGACAAACCCCGATTTGTTGTATTCAATAAACGGAC
>NZ_LEKM01000034.1 GCF_009761375.1 Ursidibacter arcticus
ATCTCAAGAAGAGGCAGAGCATCAAGGTCAAGTTGAAGAAGAGCGTAAACGCCAAGAAAAACTTCAAAAAGAGAGAATTAGTAAATACACGAATACAGCGGTATCTGATCTTGCGGTTTCCATTCAGTCAATTACAAATGCTGGAGATAGCATTAGACAGCATTTAACAAATACGAATGTACCGAAAGAATATACAGATGTATGGGTAAATACGAAGTCATTGAATGGTAGCTATCATTCTGATAACTACAGAGATTACTCAACAAAAGGGAAGCAAAATCAAATAGGTGCTGATTTTAGATTGAGTGATTCTTTAGTGGTAGGGGTTGCATTGACTGAGTCGAAAGGTAGTCATCGTTTTGCAGATAGTTCTAGTGAGCAGTCTAGATTGAGAATGCTTTCTTCTTACGCAAAATATCAGTTACCAAGCGGAGAATTTGCAGCTGTTGATATTAGCTGGGGTAAATTGAAGAATAAAATTTCTCAAGGTGGTCAGTTAGAAATAGTGAATAGAAATCTAACGCAAGTTGGTCTTACTGCAGGTAAAGCCTTTAACTTAACTAACCTAGAAATTAAGCCATTTGCAGGTGTTCGATATAGCTATCTAAGTAAAGCCGCCTATCAACAAAGCGGGGCAAGCATTGAAACAGATAGCTCGAAAGTAATGTCTTATTTAATGGGCGTTAATGTAGGTTATACGTTAAAAGTAAATCAGGATCTAGAATTTAAACCGCTTGTATCTTGGAGTTATGCGATTCACAATAGTCATAATCAGATTAAAGTGAATGGCTATAATTTCAACCTTGAATCAGATAAACAGCATACTGTTGATGCTGGCTTAGCGGTTAAATTTAAAAATATTCAACTAGATGTACTAGGTGGTATTAGTCAAGGTAAACAAATGGGTAAACAAAAACGCTTTAGTGCTAACTTATCTATTTCGTTTTAATAGAAAAACGTCTAGTTCCTAGATAGTTATATGATAATAGTATGGCAGGTAATCAATAATTAGATTACCTGCCATATTTTGATCTAACCGATAAAAAGTTTAAAAATTCTCTAATTGTGCTAGCAGTATGTAGTAGAATAACATCTAGATTTTTTGTAGAATGAAATGTATTTTAATAAGGATATAAAATGTCTGTACTTGCACGTTATCACTCTTATGAATCTTGTGGAACAGTTGATGGGCCTGGGATTCGTTTTATTCTTTTTTTACAAGGTTGCTTAATGCGTTGTAAATATTGCCATAACCGAGATACTTGGGATCTTGATGGTGGTAAAGAAATCAGCGTAGAAGATCTAATGAAAGAGGTGGTAACTTATAAACATTTTATGAAAGCCACTGGGGGCGGTGTAACCGCTTCTGGTGGAGAAGCAGTGCTACAAGCGGAGTTTGTAAAAGAGTGGTTTAAAGCCTGCAAAGCCGAAGGGATCAACACTTGCTTAGATACTAATGGTTTTGTTCGTCATTATGATCAAACTATTGATGATTTGTTAGATCATACTGATCTTGTATTACTCGATTTAAAGCAACTGAATGATCAAATTCATCAAAACTTAATTGGTGTACCCAATAAACGAACCCTTGAATTTGCACGCTATTTACAAAAGCGTAATCAACTGACTTGGATACGTTATGTGGTTGTGCCAGGTTATACCGATGACGATGATTCGGTACACCGCTTAGGGCAGTTTATTCAAGGAATGCAGAATATTGAGAAGGTCGAACTGTTGCCTTACCACCGTTTAGGAGCACATAAATGGGAAACCTTAGGGCATAAATATGAACTTGAAGATGTAATGCCACCAACAAAAGAATCCCTTGAACATATTAAAGAGATTCTGGAAAGCTACGGGCATACGGTGAAGTTTTAAATCACTTCTTATAGGTGTAATGGACAAAA
>NZ_LEKM01000035.1 GCF_009761375.1 Ursidibacter arcticus
TATATTTTTTTAAAGAACAATTGACAAATGACTTTCGTCTTTCATCATAACTCACTATTTTATGTTTTACTCTTAAAACAGTCAGTTATGATGAATTGGTGGAGATAAGCGGGATCGAACCGCTGACCTCCTGCGTGCAAGGCAGGCGCTCTCCCAGCTGAGCTATATCCCCATTCATTTTCCGTTGCTTTCACTCATACCTTAATGAGTGGTGGGTCTGAGTGGACTTGAACCACCGACCTCACCCTTATCAGGGGTGCGCTCTAACCACCTGAGCTACAGACCCAACGGATGACTTTCATTTTTGTCTTTACTATCAAACAATCTGTGT
>NZ_LEKM01000036.1 GCF_009761375.1 Ursidibacter arcticus
TATAACTTTCCTTGTAGGGGCGCCACGCTGGCGTCCGAATGAAAAAAGACTTTGTCAATAATCTGAAGATCGTATTTTCTGTCAATTTATGATCTAATGGAGATTCATATCCCATATTGATATGGGTTGTAAAATGAGTATTTTCTGTTTTTTGAGAATTTATCTGACCTTAGAGCATATAATCCAAAGTGTTTAGTGAATTCCATTTGGATTGGTTACGAAATATTGTCCTTTTAAACGAGGCATTCCTGTTGATAATACCATTGCTATAGATGGTAAAACTTTACGCCATAGTCTTAATTCAGATACTCAAACTGCCTTGTATAACATAAATTGGCTGAAAATTTCCCTTATTAAGAAGATCCGCTATACTAGGTTTACTTTCCCAATTTATAGGTAGGCAATATGTTGTGGATTTGGTTTACATTATTGGCGGCATTCGCTCAATCAGGTCGAAATGCTTTCCAAAAGCAGTTGAGTAAAACTGTTCCAGTTTTAGGGGTAACGTTAGCCCGTTTTTTATATGCAACACCGATTGCTTTCGGCTATTTGTATTTTCTTTACCAAGTTGAACCCAGTTATGCTATACCCCAATTTAGTGGGTTATTTTTTGCTTATATATTAGGGGCAAGCCTATGCCAAATCCTTGCAACTGCATTGATGGTGCAACTCTTTCGTTTAAAGAATTACGCAATCGGTGTTGGGCTTGCTCGCAGTGAAGCGATTTTAGCGGCAATATTAGGCGTTATATTTTTTGGAACGGAAATTAGTTACTTAGGTTGGCTTGGTGTGATAATCGGCGGAGTTGCATTATTTTTAATGACAGGAGCAACTCAACTTCGCTATCTTTCGTGGCAAACGTTATTGATCGGTATTGGTAGCGGTTTAAGTTTTGCCTTCACTTCTCTTTGGGTTCGAGAAGCCAGTTTACAATTGCATAGCGATTTCTTACTTTCTGCTGCTTGGGTGCTGTTTTCTGTTATCAGTTTAGAAGCCTTATTACTCTTGATTTATTTAGGCTTATTTGAACGTTCGACCTTGCAAAAATTATGGAAACAACCTAAATTCGCCATCGCAACGAGCCTATTCTCTTTTTTAGGATCTTTTGGCTGGTTTAATGCAATGAGCTTAAATGATGTAGCGTTTGTAAAAACTGTCGGACAAGTCGAAATTCTAGTAATGTTGATGATCTCTTATTTTATCTTTAAGGAACGTTTAAAATCTCAAGACCTAATTGGTATTTTTTTGATTGTTCTTGCCGCATTATTGGTGGTTTGGGGCTAAAATTGCCTGATGACTACAAGTGAGTTCACAAACAGATTTTACAAAAAGAGCAGTGCTGAATAAAATATCCGTCTAATCCTTTACGGAAGAATGTGTAGGAAAAGCAAATATGAACCGAAATCGCCCCTTTCAAACTATTGCTATTGTGGGTAAGCCACGCCACGATATTGCGTTAGAAACTCACTTAGCTGTTTATAACTGGCTAAAAGAGCGACAATATAATGTCTTAGTTGAGAAAAATATTGCTCAACAACTGAGTTTGCCTAACCCAATGAGCCTTCAAGAAATCGGCGAATGGGCGGATCTGGTGATTGTGATTGGCGGAGATGGCAATATGCTCGGAATGGCTCGCCAATTGGCAAAATATCAAGTGCCATTGATTGGGATCAACCGTGGTAATCTTGGTTTTTTGACTGACATAGCCCCACAATCTGCTTTTGAACAGCTACACAGCTGTTTAGAACGTGGTGAATTTATTATTGAAGAACGTTTTTTGTTAGATGCTAAAATTGAGCAAAATGGCAAAATTATTGAAGCTAATAATGCCTTAAACGAAGTTGTGGTACATTCTAGTCAAATTGCCAGAACCATTGATTTTGAAGTGAGTATTGATGGGAAATTTGCCTTTTCACAGCGTTCTGACGGTTTAATTATTTCAACCCCAACAGGTTCAACGGCTTATTCACTTTCGGCAGGTGGGCCTATTCTTACCCCTAATCTGAATGCGATAGCACTCGTACCAATGAGCCCGCATAGTTTATCTTCTCGCCCCCTTGTGGTTGATGGCGACAGCATTATTTCACTGCGTTTCGCTCAATATAATCAACCTAATTTAGTGGTAAGTTGCGATAGCCAGCGTTTATTACCTTTTAGTGCTGATGAGCGTGTTATTGTGCAAAAAAGTACGGATAAATTAAAACTACTTCACTTAAAAGATTATAACTATTTCAATGTGTTAGGTTCAAAATTAGGCTGGTTAAGTAAACTCTTTTGATAAGTTAAGCGGTGAGATTGGTAAAAAATTTTACAAATCGCACCGCTTGCTTGTGATAAAATCCTACCAATTTTTCTGGGTAGGATTTTTTAATGAACAAGCAAGGCAAACCTTTTATTTTGCACTCTCCGTTTAAACCGTCAGGGGATCAGCCAACCGCAATAGCGAAATTGATTGAAGGGCTGAATGATGGTTTAGCTCATCAAACATTACTTGGTGTAACTGGTTCGGGAAAAACCTTTACGATTGCTAACGTGATTGCTAACTTAAATCGCCCTGCAATGTTACTTGCCCCAAATAAAACCCTTGCAGCTCAGCTTTATGCCGAAATGAAAGCTTTTTTCCCAGAAAATGCCGTAGAGTATTTCGTTTCGTATTATGACTACTATCAGCCTGAAGCTTATGTTCCGAGTAGTGATACTTTTATTGAAAAAGATGCGTCTATCAATGAACAAATCGAACAGATGCGATTGTCTGCAACAAAATCATTCCTAGAACGTAGAGATACCATTGTGGTGGCATCTGTTTCTGCTATTTACGGTTTGGGTGATGTTGATGCTTATATGCAGATGATGTTGCATTTACAAGTTGGGGCTATTATCGATCAACGCACGATTTTATCTCGTTTAGCCGAATTACAATACACTCGTAACGACCAAGCCTTTCAACGTTCTACCTTTCGTGTGCGTGGTGAAGTGATTGATATTTTCCCTGCCGAATCTGATGAAGTTGCGTTACGAGTAGAATTATTTGATGATGAAATTGAGAATTTAACCTTATTTGACCCGCTCACAGGGCATAGTTTAGGGCGTGTGCCACGCTATACTGTTTATCCTAAAAGCCACTATGTTACACCCAGAGAGCGTATTTTAGATGCGATTGAACAGATAAAAGTGGAACTTGCTGAACGCCGAACTTATTTTATCCAAGAACATAAATTACTCGAAGAACAACGTTTGGCTCAACGAACTCAGTTTGACATTGAAATGATGAATGAACTTGGTTATTGCTCTGGGATCGAAAACTACTCTCGATATTTATCAGGTCGAAAAGAAGGCGAGCCACCACCGACACTGTTTGACTATATGCCGAGTGATGGTTTATTGATTATTGATGAAAGCCACGTTACCGTTCCACAAATTGGAGGAATGTATCGTGGAGATAGAGCAAGAAAAGAAACCCTTGTGCAATATGGCTTTCGCTTGCCTTCAGCTTTGGATAATCGACCATTACGTTTTGAAGAATTTGAACGCTTATCTCCGCAAACTATTTATGTCTCTGCGACACCAGGCCCTTATGAATTGGAGAAAAATCCAGATGTGATCGACCAAGTGGTTCGCCCAACTGGATTATTAGACCCGATTATCGAAGTTCGCCCAGTAGCAACCCAAGTTGATGATTTGCTGTCAGAAATTCATAAACGTGTTGCTGTAGATGAACGAGTATTAGTGACAACACTGACCAAAAAAATGGCGGAAGATTTAACCGATTATCTTGATGAACACGGTGTAAGAGTACGTTATTTACACAGTGATATTGATACGGTAGAGCGGGTAGAAATTATCCACGATTTACGAATGGGAATGTTTGATGTACTGGTTGGGATCAACTTGTTGCGAGAAGGTTTAGATATGCCAGAAGTTTCACTAGTGGCAATTCTTGATGCAGATAAAGAAGGTTTTTTACGTTCAGAACGTTCGCTAATTCAGACTATCGGACGTGCCGCTCGAAACTTAAACGGAAAGGCAATTCTCTATGGTGATCGCATTACTAATTCAATGCAAAAAGCGATTAGTGAAACGGAACGCCGCCGTGAAAAGCAAATGGAATATAACCAACAGAACGGTATTATACCGCAAGCTTTAAATAAGAAAGTCGGCGAGCTACTCGATATTGGGCAAGCAGATAAGCCAAAACGTAGTAAAAAAGTTGCAAAAGTCGCAGAAGATCATACCGCTTACACACCAAAATCTCGTAAAGAACTGGAAAAAGAGCTGAAATCATTAGAACAGCAAATGAAAGCCTTTGCACAAAATCTTGAATTTGAAAAAGCTGCTGCGGTGAGAGATAAGATTAACCAGTTAAAATTGGTATTGCTTGAAATTTGAGATTGATACTAGTTGGTGTAATACAAATAAAAGCGGTCAGTTTTGTGATATATCTTGTAAAAGAAAATACAAAACTGACCGCTTGTTTTATGTAGAATTTAGGTTATTTCTTCGCTTTTAGCACAATCAGTAAGATTGCCATAATCACAGCGGTTGCAACAAAACCCGTGAGTGCTGATTTTGTGAAACCTAATACTAAGTAACCAATAGCAGAAGCACTAGCAACTAATATTGCATAAGGAAGCTGTGATGTTACGTGATCCATATGGTTACATTGTGCCCCTGTGGAAGATAAAATGGTCGTGTCTGAGATTGGTGAGCAGTGATCGCCACATACCGCACCAGCCATTACTGCAGACATACAAGGAATGAGTAGTGTCGCATCTACATTTACTGCCATTCCTGCAGCGATTGGGAGCATAATACCGAATGTTCCCCAGCTTGTTCCTGTTGCAAATGCCATTACTGTTGCAAGTGCAAATAAGATTGCAGGTAAAAACGCAGGATCGATTGTGCCAGCAACCAATGTTGAGAGATAATCTCCCGTATGCATATCTTTAACAACACTACTGATTAACCACGCTAAAACTAAAATTGCAATAGCACCAAACATTGACTTACAGCCTAACCAAATTGCTTTTGGATAGTCTTCTGCTTTAATTAAGCCCAATGTGCAAAGAATTACTGCAATTACACCCGCAGAGCCACCAATAACTAAAGATAAATTTACATTAGTATTTTCAAACGCACCTAATAGTGAGAAGGTTTCTAAAGCCTCTGCACCTGTATAGATCATTGAGGTAACTGTTGTTACGATTAGTACTAAAATAGGTACGATTAACGCATAGACACGTCCTTTTGTTTCCACTTCCTTGTTTTCACTTTGTTGCTCAGCATTTAATGCAGCACGTTCAAAACGAGCCATTGAGCCAATATCTAAAGAGGTGTAAGAAACAATAAAGACTAAAATTAAGGCAAAAATAGCGTAGAAGTTCATTGCACTCATCGAGATAAATGCACTCATTGCGGTGTATTCGGTAATGCTATAAGTTGCAAGCAGTCCACCGATAGTTGCAATAATAGACGCCCCCCAACTTGAAACAGGCATTAGCACACACATTGGTGCTGCGGTTGAGTCTAAAATATAAGCAAGTTTTGCTCGTGATACCTTAAATTTATCAGTAACAGGGCGAGCAATAGCACCAACAGCTAAGCTATGGAAGTAGTCGTCAATAAAAGTTACAAATACTAAACAAGCCGTGAGTAATTTTGCTCCACTACGATCTTTAATATGTTTTTTCGCCCAGTTAGCAAAAGCCTGATTACTGCCTGAATAGGTGAGTAGAGAAGTGAAAATACCTAATAAAAGTAAGAAAATTAGGATCTGAACTTTGCCGAAAGAAAATTCTCCATCAGCATAAACTAAAGCAACGGCAATATCTTTTAAATAACTAAATCCACCAAGAATATCGGAAGAGAGCATAAATGCCCCAACAATAATACCAACCCCTAAGGATAGTAATACTTTGCGTGTTACAATAGCTAAAATAAGGGCTAATGCCGCAGGGACAACAGACCATATTGAGCTTGAATAATCAATTAAATTCATAAAACCTCTAAAAAGATGACTTAGTAATAAATGTTATCGTCAAACAAAATAGAAGAGAAACTACTGAACACCATTATCTAAATGGTATAGAAAGAAAAGGCGGTAATATGAAAGACCATAAATAATGAACCGACCCTAACAGTAGCGCTCCGTAATAACTTATCTTAAATTATCACGACAGTGTCGTTCCTTTCGGTAACGACCCCAACCAATTACATTGACACATAATTGATTTCGGCAAATACCCCTTTCATTTTTCTTCACCGTTTTCCACTCAGAAAAAGTACTTATTGTATCTGCACCTCTACAATTTGCAGGACCGCAATAGATTACCTGAAGAATAGTGCTTTGCCAATAGTTAATGTTAAATTTTTATTTCGTAAGAAATGGCTTTATTATACTTAATAATTATTGGAAATTTATTTATTAGATATTTACCTTTAAATAATCTTAGGTTAAGATAAAAACATTATAGAAATTTTATTCTTAATAATGTTAAATCAAATTTATTTAGGAGATAATAAATGTCTGAAGTTTTAAAAACATTATCTAATATTCGTAGTTTGCGTGTTATTGCTCGTGAAGTAACGCTTGAGCAGTTAGAAGGCTTACTTGAAAAACTCACTATCGTTGTTGAAGAAAAACGTGAAGCAGTTAAAGCACAGGAAGCAGAAGTTGCTCAACGTTTAGAAAGTTTAAACAAATATCGTGAATTATTAGCTCAAGATGGTATTTCTGCAGAAGAATTAGCATTGTTATTAGGTTCATCAACAGAATCTAAAAAACGTGAACCTCGTACACCACGTCCAGCAAAATATAAATATGTTGATAATGGCGTAGAAAAGACTTGGACGGGTCAAGGTAGAACACCAAGTGTGATTCAAAAGGCATTAGATGCAGGTAAATCATTAAAAGATTTTGAAATCTAATTATTCTTAGATTGAATATAAAAGAGAATTCATACAAAATGAGTTCTCTTTTTCCATTTATACATAGATAAAATTAACACAATGATTGAAAATAAAATTTTATTAACAGAATGTCCAGATGATACTGGGTTAGTCGCAAAAATAACGAATATCTGTTATAAACACCAATTAAATATTGTCAAAAATAGTGAATTTGTAGATAGCGATACTCGCCGTTTTTTTATGCGAACAGAATTACAAGGTATTTTTAACGATCAAACGTTACTCGCTGATCTTCAATTTACCTTACCAAAAGGGTCTAGCTATAAATTAGTACCACAAAAACAGAAACGAATTGTGATTTTGGTAACAAAAGAAGCACACTGTTTAGGTGATATTTTAATGAAAACGTATTACGGCGGATTAAATGTAGAAATTGCCGCAGTAATTGGTAATCACGATACGTTAAGAAGTTTGGCTGAACGTTTTGATGTGCCTTTCCACTTAGTAAGCCACGAAGGTTTAACTCGAGTAGAACACGATAAATTATTAAGCGATAAAATTGATGAATATGCACCAGATTATATTGTCCTTGCAAAATATATGCGTGTATTAAATCCTGAATTTGTTGAGCGTTATCCTAATCGTGTGATCAATATTCACCACTCATTTTTACCTGCTTTCATCGGTGCGAAACCTTATCAACAAGCCTATGAGCGTGGGGTAAAAATTATTGGTGCAACAGCACATTTTATCAATAACGAGCTAGATCAAGGGCCGATTATTATGCAAAATGTGATCAACGTTGATCATACTTATACCGCAGATGCAATGATGCGAGCAGGTCGTGATGTGGAGAAAACAGTACTAAGCCGAGCATTAGAATTAGTCTTAGCAGATCGTGTGTTTGTTTATCAAAATAAAACGATTGTGATGTAATTTAAGCAACGTTGTTTGATAAAAATACAGAAGAACTCACCGCTTTATTGAATCATTTAATATATAATGAAAACCGTTGAAATTTTTACTGATGGCTCTTGCCTAGGCAACCCTGGAAAAGGGGGAATAGGCGTGCTGTTACGTTATAAAAATCACGAGAAAACCTTGAGTAAAGGCTATCATTTAACCACAAATAATCGAATGGAATTATTAGCGGTTATTGAAGCCTTATCAATGTTAAAAGAGCCTTGCCATATTCAACTATCTAGCGATAGCCAATATATGAAAAATGGTATTCAAAAATGGTTGGCAAATTGGAAAAAAAATAACTGGAAAACCAGTAACAAAACGCCAGTTAAAAACCAAGATTTATGGATATTGCTCGATCAGAAAATTCAACCCCACCAATTAGAATGGTTGTGGGTAAAAGGGCATTCTGGGCATCGTGAAAATGAAATTTGCGATCAACTTGCTCGAGAGGCTGCAAACCAGCCGACTTTAGAAGATAGCGGATACAATCCAGACTAATTGTTACTTTTCTGTTGAATTTCGTGATATAGATCACAAATGTAAACTCTCAATTAGACAATTTATTGACATACTCTTTGACAATGTTATGATGTTTTCAATCCATTTTTGTTTTGGATTTTGGTTAATTCACTCCAAAATTTGAGATTGGAAATCAAGCTCTGTGATAGTTCTTGAGTTTATGAACTTGAACATTTTTGTTTAAACACAACACCGTTAAGGAGTCTGTTATGGCTAATCACTTTGAACATAATGAATCTCGCCGTGGCTTTATGAAATTAGTTGCTGGCGTAGGTGCAGGTATCGCATTCAGTGGTACTCTTGGTTCACTTTCATCAAAAGCATACGCTGCACCAGCAGCAGGTTCAACAATTGAAGCAGGTATTGCTTACCCACTTTCAACAGGTTTTGACCCAGCGACAGCAAGTGGTGCATCTTCTTTTGCTGCAAATATGCACTTCTTTGAAGGTTTAGTTGATTTACACCCAGCAACTCGCCAACCGTATCTTGCATTAGCGGCTAAAGAGCCAGAGCAAGTTGATGAAACCACTTGGCGTGTTACCTTACGCGAAGGTGCAACTTTCCACGATGGCAAACCAGTTACCACCGAAGACGTTGTTTATTCTTACCAACGTGTTTTAGATCCTGAGAAAAAATCGCTTTTCGCTCAATTCGTACCGTTTATTGACTCTGTTAAAGCAGTAGATGATAAAGTGGTTGAGTTTAAACTTAAATATCCATTTGCTATCTTCAAATTACGTTTAGGTATCGTGAAAATTGTACCAAAACACGTTGTTGAGTCAGTTGGTCAAACCGCCTTTGATGCGAACCCAGTAGGTTCTGGTCCATATAAATTTGTATCAGCAGTAAAAGATGACCGTATCGTCTTTGCTGCTCACGAAGGTTATAACGGCCCATACCCAGCTAAAGTAGAGAAAATGAGCTGGTTCTTATTATCTGATGATGCTGCTCGTGTAACGGCACAAGAATCAGGTCGTACACAAGCGATGGAAAGCGTACCGTATTTAGATGCAGAACGCTTAAAACGTAAAGGTAAAGTAGAATCTGTACAATCATTCGGTTTACTCTTCTTAATGTTTAACTGTAAGAAAGCACCATTTGATAATCCAAAAGTACGTCAAGCATTACACTATGGTTTAGATACTCAAAAACTCATTGATGTTGTGTTCTTAGGCAATGCAAAAGCAGCAACTTCTTATGTACAAGATACTCACCCAGATTATGTGAAAGCTGCTAGCCAATATGATTACGATGCGAAAAAAGCAGCGGAATTATTAAAAGAAGCTGGTGTGGATAAATTAGAATTCCAATTACTTTCAACAGACCACTCTTGGGTGAAAGAATGTGCACCGTTAGTGCTTGAGTCTTGGAATAAAATCCCAGGTGTTAAAGTAACCTTACAACACTTACAATCAGGTGCATTATATGGCGGACACGTTGATAAAGGTGCATACGAAGTTGTAATGGCACCAGGCGACCCATCAGTATTTAGTAACGACTTAGACTTACTCTTAAGCTGGTGGTACCGTGGTGATGTATGGCCGAAAAAACGTTTCGGTTGGTCAGACACTAAAGAGTATGCTGAGTTACAAGAATTACTTGATGTTGCGGTTAAAGCAAAAGAACCAGCAGAAGCTAAAGCAGCTTGGGAAAAAGCAATTAACATCATTGCAGAACAAGTTCCGCTTTATCCAATCGTTCACCGTAAATTACCAACGGCTTGGAGTGATAAATCATTAGATGGTTTCCAACCAATTCCAACCACAGGTCTATCATTTATCGGTGTTGGTCGTAAATAATTGACCTATTCTCCCACTCCTTCGGGAGTGGGAATAAGCTCTTTCATTTGAATATTTAAGCGGTTAGATTGATAACAAATTTTGCAAATTATTTTAAAAATGTAACCGCTTTTTCTTTGATAAACATTAACCTATCCAACGAACCTTTCCTGTAAGTCGGAGAAAAAAATGGAAATCGTACTTCGTCTGTTATTACGTCGTTTAATGGCATTACCAATAATGATGCTTGGCGTAAGTGCATTAGTGTTCATTATTTTGCAATTCACACCGGGTGATCCAGCTACTGTCGCATTGGGCGAAAGTGCTAGTGAAGCAGCAAAAGAGTTATATCGTCAGCAACACGGCTTAAATGATCCGCTTGTTGTTCAATACATTCGTTTTATCGGAAACGCATTACAATTTGATTTTGGAATGACAACTCCGCCAGAACAGCCTATTACTTCTCTCATCGCAAAAGCTTTCCCAATTACCTTACAATTAACTTTTATTGGGGTATTTTTAGCTGCGGTTGTATCTTTCACACTAGGTGTGTTAGCTGCATTGCATCGTGATAGCTGGGTGGATCAAATTATTCGTTTACTTTCTGTTGCCGCAGTTGCAACACCATCTTTCTGGTTGGGGATTTTATTGATTCAATGGTTTGCACTTGAACTAGATTGGTTACCATCAGGTGGATTTGTCTCATTTAGTGAAGATCCGACAGAATATATTCGCTCAATGGTACTTCCTTCTTTAGCCTTAGCAGTGCCTGTTTGTGCGTCATTAATTCGTGTTGTGCGTACCACAATGGTAGAAGAAATGGATAAAGATTATGTGCGTACAGCAATTGGTAATGGCGTACCTTATGCAACAGTTATCCGCCGTAATGTATTACGCAATGCGTTAATTACACCTGTAACCGTACTCGGTTTGCGTGTGGGCTATTTACTTGGTGGTGCAGTGGTTATCGAACAGATTTTCGACTTACCAGGAATGGGTAAATTGATTTTTAACGGTATCGTCAATCACGATTTACACTTAGTACAAGGCGTAGTATTAACGATTGCATTTACCTTCGTGTTGGTAAATATCATTGTTGATATTCTGTATCTTATCATCAATCCAAAAATTCGGAGTTTATAATGTTTCGTCAAGGATTAGCAGATCGACTTGCTTCTGGCGGTGCAAGATTCAAAGCATTATCAACCGCCTCCAAAATTGCATTGATTTTCTTACTGGTTGTTGCAGCCGTTGCAATTTTAGCGCCGTGGGTGGCACCTTATGACCCGCTCCAAACGTTACGCCCTGTGCAAGCACCAAGTAGCGAATATTTATTCGGAACAGACCGCTTAGGACGAGATATTTTTTCTCGCTTAGTTTACGGTGCACAAACCTCGCTCTTTATCGGTTTAGGTGCGGTAGGTATGGCGATTGTCTTTGGTAGTATCTTAGGGGCAACAGCCGCAACCGCAGATAAATTCGGTAATGAAGTCATTATGCGTTTAATGGATATTTTAATGGCATTCCCAGGTATCGCATTAGCCGCAGTATTACTTGCTACTTTTGGCAACAGCGTACCTGTCATTATTTTAACCATTGCGGTAGTTTATACACCACAACTTGCTCGTGTTGTGCGTGCTAACGTAGTTTCACAATGGGAAGAAGACTATATTCGTGCTGAACGTGTTATTGGCGGTAGCCGTACTTATATTCTTTTAAAACACGTTGTGCGTAATACCGCTGCACCAGTGCTTGTATTTGCAACGGTAATGGTTGCTGACGCTATCGTATTGGAAGCCTCACTTTCATTCTTAGGTGCTGGTGTACAACCGCCGCATCCATCTTGGGGTAATGTGTTATCAGAAGGGCGTAACTTAGTATTAAGTGGTTTCTGGTGGGCGACAACCTTTGCGGGCTTAATGATTCTTTTAACCGTATTATCGTTAAACATTTTATCTGAAGGTTTAACTGATGCCTTAGTGAATCCAAAACTCAAACGTAGCCCAACAGCAACTAAAGAAGACGTATCAAAACCGCTTTCAACAGATGTACAAGAAGCGATGGCAGAAGGTTTAGCTTTAAAACGCTACTTATTAAAATTACAAGAGAAAGAAGTGACTCGTACCGATCGTATGCAAGTTAATCCAAATGCAAAACCGATTTTACAAGTGAAAAATCTTTCTATCCGTTTCCCTAATCGTTATGGCGAAACACCTCTTGTTGATAACATTAGTTTCACCGTTCACGAAGGCGAAACAATGGGCTTAGTGGGTGAGTCTGGCTGTGGTAAATCTATTTCAGCTTTCTCAATTATGGGCTTATTACCAAAAACAGCCAAAATTACAGGGGAAATTCTCTTTACCGACCGTAGCGGTCAGCAACACGACTTGCTCAAAACAGATAAATTAAATGAATTGCGTGGTCACGAAATTTCAATGATTTATCAAGATGCGTTAAGTGCTTTAAACCCATCAATGCGTATTAAAGACCAAATGCAACAACTTATTAGTCGTGGCGGTAAACAATCAGCAGAAACCCTATTGCAATGGGTAAAACTTGACCCAGAAAAAACCTTAAATCGTTATCCACACGAATTATCAGGTGGTCAAAGACAACGTGTGTTAATTGCAATGGCACTTGCTCGTGAGCCAAAACTCTTGATTGCAGATGAGCCAACAACCGCATTAGACGTAACTGTTCAAGCTGAAGTGGTTAAATTGCTTAACGAATTGCGTGAAAAACTTGGTTTTGCGATGGTATTCGTAAGCCACGACCTTGCACTTGTTGCACAAATTGCTCACCACATTACTGTAATGTATGCAGGTCAAGTTGTTGAAGCTGCACCAACGACACCATTGCTCACAAACCCAACGCACGAATATACGCGTGGATTATTAGGTTCGGTGCTTTCAACAGAGTGTCGTGCAGAGCGTCTATATCAAATTCCGGGTAGTGTTCCATCACCATTTGACTTTGCTGATGGTGACCGTTTTGCAAGTCGTTCATTACGACCAGATGCAAATCCAAAACAACGCTTGAAACTTGTTCCAGCAGGCGATCATCCGAAACATCTATGGGCATCACATTTGGAGGCTAAATAATGAGTATGAAACCATTAAAAGAACAGCCAATTATTGAATTGGAGGACATTGTTGTACAGTTCCCTTCTCGTGATGGTACGCTGTTCAATCCAAAGAAATTTACTGCCGTAGGTGGAGTGAGTTTAAGTGTTAGTGCAGGTGAAACTGTTGGCTTGGTAGGGCAGTCTGGTTGCGGAAAATCCACCCTTGCTAGCGTGATTATCGGTTTACAAAAACCAACATCAGGTACAGTTAAGTTTAATGGCTTACAAATGAAATACGGTAGCACCGAAGCACGTAAACAATTTGGACGCCAAGTATCGGTAATCTTCCAAGATCCAGCAACCGCATTAAATCCAAGAATGCGAGTGCTAGATATTTTGAAAGACCCGATGGATATTCACAACGTGTTACAACCACACGAACGTGAAAAACGTGTGTATGAACTGCTTTCTCGTGTTGGCTTACCACGTTCCGCCGCATTAGTTGAACCCACTCGTTTATCGGGCGGACAAAAACAACGTGTGGCAATTGCTCGTGCGTTAGCGTTAAACCCGAAATTGATTGTGGCGGACGAACCAACATCAGCATTAGACGTATCCGTTCGAGCTCAAGTACTTAACTTACTTGCAGATTTGAAAAAAGAGTTAAATCTTGCAATGGTGTTTATCTCGCACGATTTACAAACAGTACGCCAAGTCTCTGACCGTATTGTCGTAATGAATGGTGGATTGATCGTTGAGCAAGGCGAAGCCGCCGAAGTCTTCGACTTCCCACAAAAAGAGTACACCCGAATTCTATTAGACGCAGCTCCATCACTTCTCTAATAGACACAACCCCTAACAAGCGGTAAGATCGTGCAACTTTTTTGCAAAATCTTACCGCTATTTCAATCTATTGAAACTGTGAAAAATTACCTCTTAAGATTCTCTATGTAAAAGTCTTCAACCTCAAAAATTGGTGTAATGGGTGAATCAGCAACCATTTTGTCCATTACACCTCCTATTCGAGTTCATCTAGATCTGACAGAGATAGTAATACTGCATCAGGAAGTGAAGGTGAACATCCTTGTAGTTGGAAAAATTTTGGTAAATCCATAACAAATGGAGCTATTACAGGGGATATTAGTGATGGTTCTATTCATCTAGCTATGTTTTGGTGGTAATTATGAAAAAATCGCTAATTATTCAGGCTCCGATATTTTTTTCGATAACTTTTTTGATTGCATATTTGTTTGAATCTAACGAAAGAAGTATTGTAAATATAATGGTTGGTTGTTTTGTTGGCACAATTATTTATATTATTGTTGTATATTTCCTACTGAAATGGTTTAATAATATAGTGATATTTGAATGAAAGAAGGTGTAAAATGAAAAGATTTATTCTCACTACTTTTATTTTTGCTATTTTCTTTTTTATAGCTTCCAATTTTATTTATCCTATATTACCTTTTGCGGTAAATAGATGGATTGCAGATCCTATTTTAGCACTAGTGGTATATTTAACCTTTTTTAGAAAAAATATAAAAGCTCATAGAACATTTCTGTGAGCTTTTATTGGAATTATTTTTTATTAATACGATCATAAATATATGTTGCAACAAATTGACCGAGTAACATTAGAAGGATAACAAAAAGCCATTTTGTTATGTTTGTTAGCTCAGTCTCTTTGATGAGTAATAGGTAAATTGCCACTCCTATTACAGTACCTAACATTTGGATGAGTTTTCTCATTTGAATTAGTCCTCTGGGGTATAGCCATTTTTTAATTCATTATTGATCTGATTTTTATAATTTTCCCCTATTTTATTATAATCTGTAGTTTCAATTGCATGTCCAACAACACTACCTGCAAGCGAGCCAATAGGGCTAACATAGCTACCAATAGCTCCACCTATTGTAGCTCTCCAACTAGGGGATGAATCAAAGAAAGAACCAAAATCGAAAAGCCACCATTTATTGGCAAGGGGGAATGAAATGTACCTATATTTAAGAAACTATTCAGAGATAGTTAGTTCGCATTGATATATGTTATGACCTATAACTAACATTGGCTGACCAACAATGAGAGTGAGTTGGTGTTTTCCTACAGGTAAACTAGGTAAATTAACTCGATTTCTCTGTACATTACCTGTATCTCGTAACCCATCTTCTAGTTGTAGTTCCCATACAATTTGTCTTTTTTTTGTTGGATCAGCAAAGAACAGTGGAATATAAATCGGAGAATTTTGTTTAAATTCTTTTGATGATGGAATGACTGGACGACCTAATTTTTGTATTTTTAATTTCTTCATAAATCCTCCTGATAATAAAATTAAATATACTCGAATGATAAAATCGCACTTAATTTATGGAAATTAAGTGCGATAATATTCGATTATTTATTGCCCAATTGTGGTAATACGTTATTTTGTACAGATAATAGACCTGTTTCGGTGTAAATACCTAATTTATTGCGTGTATCAACAATATCCAAGTTACGCATTGTTAATTGACCAATACGATCTGCTGGAGTAAATGGAGCATCTTCTACTTTTTCCATACTTAAACGTTCTGGTTCGTAAGTTAGATTTGGTGATTCAGTATTTAAAATAGAGAAGTCATTACCACGGCGTAGTTCAAGAGTTACCGTACCTGTAATCGCTTTTGCAACCCAACGTTGTGCTGTTTCACGCAACATTAACGCTTGTGGATCGAACCAACGGCCTTGATACAATAAACGCCCTAAACGTAAACCATTGATACGGTATTGTTCAATCGTATCTTCGTTATGAATACCCGTTACTAAGCGTTCATAAGCGATATGTAATAATGCCATTCCTGGTGCTTCATAAATACCACGGCTTTTCGCTTCAATGATACGGTTTTCAATTTGGTCTGTCATACCTAGACCGTGGCGACCACCAATGCGGTTTGCTTCAAGAATAAGTTCAACAGGATCTTCTAAGCGTTTGCCATTTAATGCAACAGGAACACCTTCTTCAAAAGTTACAGAAACAGTTTCAGGCTTAATTTCAACGTTTTCGTCCCAAAATGCTACGCCCATAATTGGTTTTACAATTTTAATCCCTGTACTTAATAGCTCAAGATCTTTTGCTTCGTGGGTTGCACCTAACATATTTGAGTCTGTTGAGTATGCTTTCTCTACTGACATTTTATATTGGAAACCGTTAGCAATTAAGAATTCTGACATCTCGTGGCGACCACCTAATTCATCAATGAAAGTTTGATCTAACCAAGGTTTGTAAATTTTTAATTTTGGGTTGGTTAATAAGCCATAACGATAAAAACGTTCAATATCGTTACCTTTAAACGTACTACCATCACCCCAAATATTCACATCATCTTCTTTCATTGCTGCAACTAGCATTGTTCCTGTTACCGCACGGCCTAACGGGGTAGTATTAAAATAAGGCATACCGCCTGTGGAAATATGGAAAGCTCCACATTGAATAGCAGCAATGCCCTCGTGAGCTAATTGGCTACGGCAATCAATTAAACGAGCATTTTCTGCACCGTATTCCATCGCTTTTTTAGGAATAGCATTGTAATCATCTTCATCTGGCTGACCTAAATTAGCAGTATAAGCATAAGGCACAGCTCCCTTTTGACGCATCCAAAGTAACGCGGCACTGGTATCTAATCCGCCAGAAAAAGCGATTCCAACTTTTTGATTAAGAGGTAGAGTTTCTAAAATTGTTGCTGACATAGGACTTCCTATTTATTTAGAGTTAATATGTGAAGAAAAAGTGACACGCGAAAACGGTTGCGTTCGGGGAAAGTATTTTACCCTAAGCCTTCATTATTTTCTACATTTGTATTGGGGGTTTCTAATTATATCAATGAGAAAAATGAGGCAGTTTCTCATAGTTAAGGTATTTAGTATAATGTTTGCTGATATCAATTCTTAAAAACCTATAAAATGCTTTCAAATGAAATTTTATTAACAATCAAACTTCAGCAAGTACTTTTTGTTGATCCTAAACGGATTGGGCTACTAAAAGCAATTCAGCAAGTGGGTTCAATAAACCAAGCAGCCAAAAATGCAAACGTGAGTTATAAAAGTGCTTGGGATCATTTAGAAGCAATGAATGCTATTAGTCCTAAGCCATTATTAGAGCGTAATACTGGAGGTAAAAATGGTGGAGGAACACAGCTAACACCATATGCAGAACGCTTATTACAGCTCTATGATCTGCTTGCTCATACTCAAGAAAAAGCTTTCCAAATTCTGCAAGATGAGCAAATTCCGTTAGATAGTGTATTGACAGCAACGGCAACTTTTTCACCACAAAGTTCAGCAAGAAATCAGTTATTTGGTAAAGTTGCAGGGCTTCAGTATTTTAATGGTGGTTGTGATGTGAGTGTTCAAATTGCAAATTTTCCTATTGATCTCACCGCTTGTATTACGCCTAAAAGTGCAGAACGACTAAAACTATCTTTAGGCAAAGAAGTTCTACTTATGATTAAAGCTCCTTGGTTAGAGGTTTATTCTAAACCATTGAAAAATAAAGTTAATTTATTTCAAGGAACGGTTAAGGATATAATGGAAGAAGATGGCTTTTTGGAAATTTCGATTATCGCAGGGCAGACAGAATGTTTTGCGACGATTAAATCAGAGACGCAATTTGAAATAGGACAAGATATTTGGGTAAGTATTGAACCGAAACAGATTGTTTTACTGAGTTTGTGATCTGTAACGAGTGTTATTTACACGATAGAAACAATGGCCCTAATTTTGTTTTAGGAATTGCAAAGTGTTCAGGATAAGTTACATCGACCAAATACAATCCTTCTGCTTTGGCGGTGGGAGCAGCTAGAGTGCGATCTCGCTGCTCTAATAGCCACTTGAGCCATTCAATCGACTGTTTACCTTGCCCGACTTCAATTAGGCTGCCGACAATATTTCGTACCATATGATGTACAAAAGCATTGGCTTGAATATCGACAATAATATAATCGCCTTGTCGGCTAACGTTTAGATGATGAACATTACGCCAAGGAGTATGTGATTGACATTGTGCTGCACGAAAAGCAGAAAAATCATTTTCACCGAGCAGATATTGCCCTGCTTGGTGCATTTTTTCTGCATCTAGCTCGTGATAATAGTGCGATACCCCAAAAGGTAAAATAGCCGAACGCAGTTTATGATTATAAATAATGTAGCGATAACGGCGAGCGGTTGCACTAAAACGTGCGTGGAAATCATCGGGTACAATTGTAGCCCATCTAACAGCAATATCTGGTGGAAGATGTGTATTCGTACCAAAACACCAACTTTGTAACGCTCTGTTAGCTGATGTTTCAAAATGGACAACTTGCCCAGTACCGTGAACCCCTGCATCTGTTCGCCCTGCACAAAATACTTCGCAAGGTGAATTCGCGATAATTGATAAGGCTTCTTCTAATTTTTGTTGTACCGAATCGACATTTTGCTGACGCTGCCAACCATAGTAGCGACTGCCGTCATACTCAATTCCTAATGCAATCTTCATTTACAAATTATTCCGCTTATCTTACCGCTTGTGAGCTATTTTCGACCTAATATTATTTCGTAATTAACGACAAAAATTCTTTGCGTGTCTCACGATCTTGTAAAAATACACCGCCAAATGCTGATGTAATGGTTTGGCTGTTTGTGTCTTTTACACCACGACATTTCACGCAAAAGTGCGTTGCTTTGACATAAACCGCCACATCTTCAGTTTCTAAAATAGTTTGAAATGCAGTGAGAATTTGTTCAGTAAAACGTTCTTGTACTTGTGGCCGTTGGGCAAAAAATTGTACGACACGATTGATTTTTGATAAGCCAATGACCCAATCTTTCGGATAGTAAGCGACCGCTACTTTGCCATCAATAGTAACAAAATGATGCTCGCAAGTACTGGTTAAGGTAATATCATCAACCAATACCATTTCGCTTACTTTCATCTGATTTTTGATTTTAGTAATTTTAGGGAAGGTTTGATAATCTAAGCCACTAAAGATTTCATCAACATACATTTTGGCTAAACGATGTGGCGTTTCTTCTAAACTATCATCTCGTAAATCTAAACCCAGTAATTCTAAAACCGAACGCATATGTTGTTGAATTTCAGCTCGGCGTGAATCTTTATCTTTTTGATGTGCTACTGTGGGTGTTTCAATACCTTTTGCAACTAATGCGGCTCTAACACTTTCAGCTTCAGGAGAAATATTGCTCATTGATTTACCTCTAAAAATTTAAGCGTTGGATTCTACCAAATTACCCTAAAAATACAACGAAAGAGCTAAAAATCGTGTAGAATTGAGAACCATTTTTGTAAACTCGATGAAATAAGATGAGATATTGCCAATTTAACCCCGATATTGTCCCTCTTGCACAGCATACTTTTGTTGAGCAGTTATTAAATTGCAAAGATTTCACCAAATCTGACCGCTTGTTAGGCTCATCAAAAGGGCGAGGCACAACTTGGTTCATCAATACAACGGCAGAACTTGGGATCAATAGTGTGCTTCGTCATTATTATCGGGGAGGAATTTTTGGTAAATTAGTGAAAGATCGCTATTTCTTTACTCACAATGAGAACACCAGAGCAGTACAAGAATTTAATTTACTTGGGCAACTCGTTCAATGGGGATTGCCCGTACCACGTCCGATTGCTTGCCAAATAACTCGCCAATTTTTCTGTTATCAAGCGGATATTTTGTTAGAAAAAATTGCGAATACGCAAGATCTAAGCCAATATCTACAAAAAAATCAACTCACTAAATTGCAATATGCCGAAATAGGCAGGTTAATTCGTCAATTACACGCTCATCAGGTACACCATTCCGATCTTAATATCCACAATATTCTCATTGATAATCAAGGGAAATTTTGGTTGATTGATTTTGATAAATGCAAAATTCAGATTGGTTGCTCTTGGAAACAGAAAAATTTAGATCGCTTACATCGCTCTTTTCTAAAAGAACAAACTCGTTTAGGGATTTTATTTAATGAACAAGATTGGCAAATGTTACTTGATGGATATGCCAAATAACCTAGAACGAATGTAATTTTTGAAAAAGATAATTTAGGGCAAATATAATTTGCCCCTACGGTTATTAGAGATGATGTTGTTATAAGATACCTATTCGTAGGGGCTAATTACATTAGCCCCATTCAGAAATTATAAGCGAAATACCTTTACATTTGTAAAACCATTCTCTTTTAAATACAGGGCTTGTAATTTACTCATTACACCACGTTGGCAATAAAGCAGGTAATTTTTGCGCTGATCTAACTGTCCAAATTGATTGGACAATTTATAGAATGGTAAGGTTTGAACTTCTACGCCAGCCAAGCTGAACGGATTTTCATCGACTTCTTCAGGGCTACGAATATCTAGGATAATATCATTAGGGCTTAGCTCTGATGTTGTTTCTACGGAAACCACTTCTTTTTCGGTTTGTTGGGCAATTTCTCGAATATCTAAGAAATTTGCATTAGCAACCGCTTGTTCTAAAATTTCAAAATTGAAATGCCCTTCTTCTTCCAAAATTTTACTTTCAATCGCTTTAACCGTTGGATTTTTTGAAATTACCCCACAAAACTCAGGCATTGATTTGGCAATATCATCAGTGCCGATCATTTTTGCCATTGCGATGATCTGTTCTTTATCGTGGGTAATCAATGGGCGAAGAACGAGAGTATCTGATGCTTTATCAATTAAACGTAAATTGGTTAATGTTTGGCTAGAAACTTGCCCTAGTGCTTCACCTGTTACGATCCCTTGAATATCAAAGCGTTGAGCAATTTTACTTGCGGCTCGCACCATCATTCGTTTTAGGATCACACCCATTTGCCCGTTATCGACTTTTTCTAAAATTTCGCCAACGACATTTTCAAAATTAATTGCCACAAAACGAACTTTGTGTGAAGTGCTATAACGACTCCAAATATGGTATGCCATCTGTTTTACGCCAATTTCGTGAGCCGCACCACCTAAATTAAAGAAACAGTAATGAACACGAGAACCACGACGAATAAGCATATAGCTTGATACGCCTGAGTCAAATCCACCTGAAATTAAGGAAAGCACATCTTCCTGCGTCCCAATTGGATAGCCACCGATCCCTGCGTGGCGAGCTTTAATCAACAGCATTTTATCGTGTTCTATATCAATTCTCACTGTAACATCTGGGTTACTTAGTTTTACAGATGCCGATTCAATATGTTGATTTAAACCACCACCAACATAACGTTCAACATCTAATGAGCTAAATTCGTGTTTTCCTTTACGGCGAGCTCGAACACAGAAGGTCTTACCTATCAATTCATCTTTTACAGCTGCATAGGTATGTTCAAAAATATCGTGTAGGGTTTCAAACGGTTTTTCTTCCACTTCTAAGATATGATGAATACCGGGAGTGCGTTGTAATAAATCCAGTACTAATGGGGCTTCTTCTGCTACTTTAGCTCGGACTTCAATAAAATCCCAGTTACGAATAACGGCGACATTTTCTGTTTCACGAGTTAATACATTGCGAATGTTGGACGTTAAAATTTTGATAAAGCGTTTACGCACTGAATCGCTTTTAATCATAATTTCAGGGAAAAGTTTAATAATAAATTTCATAAGTAAAGATCAACTAAAATAAAAAACGGTAAGATCCTATCATATTTTGTAAAAAATACCGAAGATCTTACCGCTTGTGTTAAGTATTGTTTTTATTTACGGTATTTACCCCCCATTGCTTGATATACCGCATTTTCATTTTTAATCAGCGTATATTTCATTTCTAATAAACTCAGCTCTGATGCTCGCTCTGTATTCAAGGCATTTAGCCATTCACGAAATTCAGAAACACCTTGATCGTAACGGTTTTTATAATATCCGCTGATTTTCTTGTCAGAAGCATATTTTTTCTGCAAATTAGCATAACCATTGCGTGCTTGATTATAAGCGTAGTAATAAGTGTCGATTTCGTTTAATGCTGAGGTTATCGTTTGTTCATAATTTAGACGAGCTAATTTATAGGCTTCTTCCGATAATTTCACGTTATTTTGAACACGATTCCAATCTAAGAATGGCAAGTTCAGCGATAATAGCCCTGTTGATGTTGGGTTATCAAGTAAATTCCCCACTTTCCCTGCTGATGCAGATAAAGATCCTGCAAGAGTTAAGGTTGGATACCAGCTCTTTTCCATTGCGGTCAAACTTTTAAATGCCCCTTGAAAGCGGTTTAAACTTGCATTGAGATCAGGGCGATTTGCGATAACAGAAACAGGCACATTCATATCAACACCTTGTAACTTCACGCTATTTAATTTGGCGTAATTCACTGCAAGCGGGTCGTTCGGTTTTAAATTTAGCAAATTACGCAACGTCTGCTCAGCGGTTTTCTGTGCTGTTTGTAAATTGATTAAGGTATTTTTTGCGGCAAGAATTGCTTGTGTAGATTGTGTTACTGTCAGCCCATCAATCAAGCCTGCATTTTGTTTATTAGTCAAGATATGGTTGATTTGCTCGTAGGTCTTAATACTCTGTTGAGTTACACGAATGGCATCGTTGAAGTACGCTAGATTGTAATAGCTACTCACTACGCCGTTAATTAAAGAAAGACGTGCGGCTTTTAAATCTTCTTCAGTGGCATTTTTTTCCCACTCTGCGGCACTAGCCGCATCTTTTAAACGCCCCCATAAATCAAGTGTATAGCTCAAATTAAAGCCGAGTTGATGATTGATGGTTGAAACGCCTGTGGAAACGACATTATCAGTCGAACCAATACCTTTAGTCGCTGAAGAACGGCTTTCGCCACTAAAAGTCGGAACTAAATTTGCACCGACTAAGTTAGCTTGATACAGGGCGGAATTAACAGCAATGGCAGCTTTCGCTAAATTGATATTATTCGCTAGAGCCATTTCAACTAAACGATTTAACTCTTTATCTTGGTAGCCTAACCACCATTTTTCATCAATTTGGTATTGTTTTGTAATATCTTGGTAGGTTTGGTGGGTAAGTTGTACATTTTCTAATGAGCCGTCATTACTCATATTGTTGCTACAAGCACTAAGTACGATCATCGCACTAAGGGAAATCGCCCATTTTGTGATTTTCATTGTTTTTTCCTTTCTCAAAAATAGTAAGGCTATTTTAAAGAAATAGCCTCACTTCGACTAGCATAAAAATGAACGATCATTCATTTTTTGCAAAAGTTTACAAACAGCTGACCGCTTATTCTGATAATAGCTGAGAAATAAGTTGTTGATGACGTTCTGCTTGTGTTGCTTGTTTTAAGCGTTCTGCAACAAGAATGCTCTTTAATTCAGCTAATGCCTGCTGGAAATCATCATTGACAATCACATAATCAAATTCATTATAGTGGCTCATTTCAGAAACTGCCTCTGCCATTCGTTTAGCAATCGTTTCTGCTGAATCTTGTCCTCTGCCGATTAAGCGTTTTTCTAATTCGCTCTTAGATGGCGGTAGAATGAAGATCGTTTTTGCTGTTGGTACTTTGTTACGAATTTGTCTCGCACCTTGCCAATCAATATCTAAAAAAACATCAATCCCATTTTCTAAACTACGCTCAATCATTGGTAAAGATGTGCCATAGTAATTTCCAAATACTTCCGCCCATTCTAAAAAATGATCTTTCGCAATTAGAGATTTAAATTCATCGTGAGTGGTAAAATAATAATGAACGCCATCTTCTTCCGCAGGGCGTGGGTTACGAGTGGTGTGAGAAATGGAAAGTTGCACTTCACTTCTTGGTAAATCGGCTAATAATGCGTTGATTAAAGACGATTTGCCCGCACCACTTGGTGCTGAAATAATATAGAGATTGCCTAAACTCATAATAGATACTCAATAAAAATAAATAACAAGGACGCATAATGCGTCCTTACAGATTATTGACAAAGTTTTTTTCATTCGGACGCCAGCGTGGCGTCCCTACAAGAAAAGTTATAACCAATTGAAAAATAACAGATTTTATTTTGTTGTGTAGGGACGCCACGCTGGCGTCCGTTTATTGAATACAACAAATTGAGGTTTGTCATCAGTCTGAATCATT